>CAMDMH010000258.1 GCA_945901835.1 Devosia equisanguinis
AACGGACTCATCGAGGGCATCAACAGCCTCGTCCAGGCCGCCAAGGCAAAGGCGCGCGGATACCGAAACCGCGAGACATTGAAGGTCGTCACCTACATGATCGCCGGCAAACTCGATCTCAGGCTACCCACTTGAAACGTCGGGGAGCCCTTTCATGTCTAGAGAACTCGCCGATCCGTCGAAGACGGAAAGCCAACGCTGTCGGGGTGGCGACCTCGTAGGCGCACCGATCGTGTTGGCCGGCCTGTTAGCGCTCTTCTACGTGCCGGGCACCGGCATTCTCGAAGATTTCAAAGCCGCGATCTGGGCGAGGCCGTCGTACTGGCTTCTGTTGGCCTCACTTTTCGTGTTGCATTTCTATGTGCAGACGTGGGCCTATGAGCTCATGCCCTATCGAATCCGCCCGCCGCAAGCTGCCGCAACTTCGTGCCGGCTCGCCTGCTTCTACATGATCACGACCGCTTTCGCTTTGATGATGAGCTGGTTGATCACGGCCGGCATCGCGATCGTGGCCGATTGGCCGACAAAATACGCTGTCATGGGCCACACTCTCTGGGTGACCGGCATCGTATCCAGCGCCGTTACGTTGACGATCCACGCCTACACCGCTCGTTCGTCGCGCAGCTAAAGCGACGGCCAGCAGCAACAAAAAAGCAGACAAAAGGACGGGTGGTCCGGAGGGATGGCCCTCCGGTAGAGCACGAGACTAGTCTCGTCGCGCGCCTCGCGCGCGCTCATCCACGACGACGTCTACCCCACCAGCCCCCACGTCTCCTTCGCGAACAGCTCCTCGATCGGCACGGCCTTGGGTATGATGCCCTGTGACACGGCATGGCCCATCAGTGTCTCGATCACCTTTCGGTTGGGTGCGAGCCCATAGGGGAGCGGATCGCCGCCGGCCTCGATCACGCGCAGGTGCGTGCGATCGTAGATATCGGGCTTCTCGACTTGTCCCGCCTTCAGCATCTCGACGTAGAGCCGCTTCGATTCCGCGAAAGCGTTGAACACGTCGGTGGCGAGACCCGGTCGCTCGGCGATCAGGTCGTCACGGATCACCACGAGATGATTGATCGGATAGTGCCCGCGCGATTTGTAAGCCGCGAGGCCTGCGTCGAGCGCATTGGGGATCAGCGGCTTGATGTCGGGGTGATCGATATCGACGCCGATCGCAGCGACCAGCTCGCCCGAGACGAGCATGTCCTGCATCTTCTGCCCCTCGGCGATCGGCACGACGTTCGCCGGCGGCTTGTACTCAGCGACATGCTCGTCGCCCGACAGCACCCACGTCACCTTTTTTAGATCGACGCCGTGCTCTTCCGCAAGGATGCCGCGCGCCCACACGCCGGTCGTGACGGTGTAGCCGCGATTGACGCCGACACGTTTGCCTTCGAGGTCTTTGGGCGTCTTGATGCCGGCCTTGGTGTTGACCAGGATTGCGCCGTGATGGAACTGCCGCACGAGCGGCACTGGCACCGCGGTCATCTTCTTGCCGTGCGCCTTGGCACACATATAGGTCGTGATCGCCATCTCGCAGATGTCGAATTCGGACTGGCGCACCTGCCGCCGGAACGCCGCGATCAGCGGCTCGACCTCGATGAAGTCAGGCTCGAAGGTTTTGGGCTTGACGGTCCCGTTCTTGAACGCGGCGTTGTTGCCCTGGGTGCGAGTGACGGTCTTGAGCTTGGGGCCGGTTTGGGAGCTAGGCATGGTGCGGTTCTCCGATCGAAATGAAGCCCAACTACTCTATCCAACGTTCCTCCTGTTGACCAACTCCCGAACGCGATGTCTCCACGAGGCGACACAACGGCGCCCCGTATCAGCCTCGCGCCGTCCTTTGCCGTTGTCACACGCCAATGCCCGTCTCCCCATCGCGGGGAGGGCGATGGGGAGACGGGTTCTGCTCATGACGTCCCGCTGTCCGTGGCGGCAAGATGGAGCGTCAAGGCAGTATGGCGATGTCCATCGTCTTGCCCTTCAGGCCGGCGATGGAGCCGGCGGCAGTGGCGGCGCCGGTCGACAGGTTGACGGTATGCAGGGCGCCGCCGGCGAGCAGCCAGCCGGTGTTGCCGCCCTTGCCGTCGGCAAGGATGTCGAAGGCGATCGGCGTCGAAATCTTCACACCGAGCGAGCCGATGGTGTTTAGGATCCCGTCGTTGGGTGGCACCTGGCGCAGCAGCGTGCCGGCGGCCTTGTCGATGTCATAGAGCACGGTTTCCTTGGTGCCGGCGTAGCTGTTGGTGTAGGCGGCTGCCGTCACCATCGGCTGCTTGCCCTTCCCTCCGTCGGTCTCGGCATACTTCAGCTTGCCGTCGACGGCGGCTTTGCCATCCTCGACGTTGACCCGCAGGCTCGTGCCGTCCGAGCCGATGATGCGCATGCGATCGGCAACAGGATTGAAATCGACCGAATAGCTGGCGCCATCCGTGAGCTTCTCGGTGAGCTGGCTCTTCTTCTCCCACTTGCCGGTCTTGTGATCGACGACGACGATCGCGCCCTCGGCGGTGAGGCCGTAAAGCTTGCCGTCGCTCGGCCGGACGTCGATGCCGACGAGGCGCGCGCCGCCCGCGAGATCGACAGAGCCCGTGACCTTCTTCGTATCGGAATCGATCCAGGCGATGGTCTTGCCGTCCTGCAGGGCGGCGATGGTGGCGGCGCTCGCAGCGTTGGCGGCGAACATGGCGCCGATTGCAACGGCGGTGCGAAGGGTCGTCGACATCATGATGAAGTCTCCTCGGGTTCAACTCGTGTGCTTCCGGTTCAATCACCGGGACAGTCGAGTTACGCGGGAGATCGATGAAAGTTTCAGAGGCGCGATCACGGATGCGTGAAGGTCGGAAATCGTGAGGATCTGCTCGGATCAGGGCTTCGCTTCGAACAGCTTGGTGTGCAGCGCGTTGGCGGCGGGGCGCCCGGTGCGCGAGCCGCCGGCATCCTCGAGGCTGATGCCGAACGTGGCCTGGCGCAGCAGCGCCGTCTCGAACGGCAGCGTTTTCGTCACCTGCCGCGCCTCGATCAGTCCGAGCGACTGCGGCGCGGGACCGATGCGGTCCGAGGCTATCCAGAGCTGGTAGGTCTTGCCGGGCTCGGTCGGTGCTGCGACCTGACGGATGGTGATGCGACGCTCGGCGATATCGATCGACAACATGAACGCGGGCGAAATGTCGTCCTTCTGGAACACGCCAACGAACGTCGCTTCCTTCGGCGGGAATGCGAACTCACGCACGCCGATCGCAAGCACGAGGGAAGCTGCCAGCGCAGAGGCGGCCATCGCCGTGCGCCGCCACAGCCTGACGCGGCGTTCGAGGCTGACGACTTGCGCCGCGTTCGAGGCGTATTGCAGTGGTGCATCGAGGTCAGCGATACGCCGTTCGATACCTCTCCAAACGGCGGCAGGCGGCGCGACCGGCGTGACGCCCGAGCTCAATCCAGCGAGGCGCTTTTCCCAGTCGAGGATCGCGGCATCCAATGCCGGCTCGCGCTGGCGGCGTGCGGCGACCGCGGCACGCTCGGCAGCATCGAGCGTGCCGAGCACGTACTCGGCGGCGAGGCCATCGATGTCGTCCAGCTCCGTCATGAGCCCAGGCAATCCTTCAGCTGCTTCAGGCCGCGATGTATCCACGTCTTGATCGTCGCCACGGGCCGGCCGTAGCGTTCCGCCAGTTCCTCACGCGACAAGCCGGCCGCATACGCGAGGCGAATTATAACACGCTTCTCGGTTTCGAGACCGGCGAGGCAATCCTCCAAGCGGCGCGCTTCATCGGCAAGCTCCGCCCACTCGGCCGGCGATCGTGCGGGATCGGGCACTTCCAGCGCTTCGGGGGTATCCTCCACCGAAACCGCCGATTTCAGCCTGATCTCGTCGAGCGCCCGGTTGCGCGCGATCGTCGCCATCCATGTGATCGGAGAGGCGCGCGTCCGGTCGAAGTCGCCCGCCCGCTGCCAAATCCTGATGTAAACCTCCTGCAGCAACTCTTGCGCAACCGCTGGACGTCGGGAGATACGCAGGATGACGCCATAGAGTTTCGCCGACGTCGACTTGTAGAGGTCAGCGAATGCAGCCTTGTCCTGCCGCGCAACGCGGGCGAGCAGATCGGCGAGGTCGTCTCTCGTGGCAGGCGGGAGGATCATTCGAGAGGGGCCAATTGGGTCGCGGGCGTCCCTCTACTAGCTCATATGCTCGCGGAAGAACATGATGGAATCGGTGACCACCTTCTTCTGAATCGCGTCAGGCTGGTAGACGCCCTGCGCGTTGCGGGCCACGTAGATGAAGCCGTGCTCGTCGTGGTCGTAGGTCGCCCATTGCGTGACTTTGCCCGCTTCGTGCAGCAGATCATAGCAGACGCGAAAGATGCCCTGCAGCTCATCCCGGTCGCGGCCCTGCACGAAGATCGGCGACTTGATCGGCGCGATGCGGGCCTTCGCGACGTCCTCGGTAATGCGCGCGCGCACCTTCTCAGGTTCGCGCATCAGCATCTTTTCGACGTTGAGCAGGCCGGTCTTCGGATCGACGTGGGCTGTCGTATCTGGACGCAGGCGCAGGAACTCGTGCGCGGCCGGCTCGTTGGCGACGTAGGCGCGGATGCCCTGGTATTCCCCGGCCATCTTGAGCGCCATCTCGCCGCCGTGGCTCATGCCGACGTAACCGATGCGGTCGGCATCGATGAAGGGCACGGTCTTCAGATACTTCACGATCGAGATCACGTCCTCGTATTCGAGGGGGCCGCGATTGAGGAGCTGGCGGCGCTGGCGAATGTCTTCCACCAGCGGTCCGATCTTGTCGTAGGCGTAGTCCACTTCGGCGCGATAGCGTAGCCAGGCGACCGCATAGCCCGCGCGCAGGAATTCCTCCTGCGTCCAACTGCGGTTCTGGGTGTAGTCGCGGACGACGGCCATGCCGCCGCCGCCGTTACCGGCCGCGAACAGCACGATCGGGAATGGGCCATTGCCTGCGGGCTTGCGCAGGCCGATGGGCGCGTACACGCCGTCGATCAACTCGACGTACATCAGATGCACGGGGATGTCGGAGCCCTTCACGGGCTCGACGACGGCGATGTGCTCGGGGTCGAGCTGGGGGGCAGTGGCGACGGCGCTCATGAGATGTCCTCGGCGATAACTTGGGGGCAACATCCCGGCTCTTCGCGCTCGCGCGCTTCGGCCGGGAACGCAAGAGTAGAGGTGAGGTTATCGTATTTCACTTCTTGCTTGCTGCACCAGCTCCACCACGCGCTGCGGGCTGAGCGGGGTTTCTGAAATGCGGACCTTGAAGGGCGACAGAGCGTTCTCGACGGCGCCGACGATTGCCGCGATCGCGGCGATGGTGCCGCCTTCGCCGGCGCCCTTCACGCCGAGGGGATTGAGCGGGGATGGCGTCTCCGTGTGGAGCAGCTCGACGCGGTTTGGCATGTCGGTCGCCATCGGCATCAGGTACTCGGCGAACGATGTCGAGACAGGCGTGGCGTTGGCGTCGTGGACGAGGCGTTCGAGTAGCGCGTTGCCGAGGCCGTGCGCGACGCCGCCGACCACCTGGCCGTGCACGATCAGCGGATTGATGACGCGGCCGCAGTCGTGGCTGACGATAAAGCGGGTGATCTCG
>CAMDMH010000259.1 GCA_945901835.1 Devosia equisanguinis
TCTCGCTGTTCGTGTTCCTTTTGCTGCAATCCGCGCCGGGCGATCCCGCCGACCTGCTCATTCCAGATCAAGCCAGCGCGGAAGATATCGCGGACGCGCGGCGGCGGTGGGGCCTCGATCAGCCCGTTCTGGTGCAGTACTGGCGGTTCCTCGTTTCGGCCGTGTCGCTCGATTTCGGACGGTCGTTCAAGTACGACGAGCCGGTACTGGCGCTCATCATGCAGCGCTTTCCAGCCACTCTGGAACTGGCCATGATCGCCACTATTCTGGCGATCCTGATCGGCATTCCACTCGGCATCTTCGCTGCGTCGCGGCCCAACTCGTGGTTCGACAACGCTTCATCGCTGGGTGGATTCTTCGGCGTCAGCATGCCGAACTTCTGGATGGCGATCATGCTGATCCTGATCGTATCGGGCTATTTCAACCTGCTGCCGTCGGGGGGGCGCGCGACATTCGGCGTTGCGGAAGATCCGATCACGGGCTTCCTGCTCCTGGACTCGATCCTGCAAAGGGACTGGGCGGCATTTGCGGACGCCGTAAAGTATCTCGTGCTGCCGGCGATCGTGCTCAGCGTGAACATGGCCGGACTGCTGATGCGAATGACGCGGTCGTCGATGCTCGAGGTGCTGTCCGAGGACTACATCATGACGGCGCGGGCGAAAGGTCTCAGCGAGCGCGTCGTGGTGTGGCGGCATGCGCTGAAGAACGCCCGGATCATGGTGATCACCGTGGTGGGACTCGAGTTCGGCGCACTCATCTCAGGGTCGATCATCGTCGAGGCGGTGTTCTCGTGGCCAGGGATCGGCCAGCTTCTCCTGCAAGGCATCACAGCGCGCGACTATCCACTGATAACGGGCCTCGTTCTCGTCTATACGACTCTCTTCATCATCGTGAACCTCATCGTGGACTTCCTCTATGCAGCAGCTGATCCCAGAATCCGGCTCGGCGGCTGACGCTGCCGTAGCTCCGGTTTCACCGGCCGCTGTACGGCGGCCAAGCCCGTTCAAGCGCGCGCTGCGGCCGTGGCTCACGTTCAAGGCCGTGCTCGGCGGCTCGATCCTGTTTGCTCTGCTCGTGTGCGCCATTCTGGCGCCTTGGCTCGCGCCCTACGATCCCAACAAGCAGAACCTGATGGCAGCGATGATCGCGCCACAGTATTTTTCCGGTCCGCATTTCCTCGGAACGGATCACGTCGGCCGCGACCTGCTCGCGCGATTGATCTACGGCGCGCGGATCTCGCTTTCGATCGCTGCTGCTGTCGTGGTGATCTCGGGGGCGGTCGGCATCGCACTCGGCATCATCTCCGGCTACTTCGGCGGGCGCGTGGATTTCCTGATCCAGAAGGTCGTCGAGATGGTGTGGGCGTTCCCGCCGCTGTTGATCGCGATCGCGATCCTCGCGTTTCTCGGGCAGGGGCTGGGAAATCTCATTCTGGCGCTGACGCTGCAGCGCTGGATTCCCTATTGTCGCGTTGTGCGGGCGGAGGCGATGACGCTGAAGGAACGCGAGTTCGTAGTGGCGGCGCGATCGATCGGGGCCAGCCATCTGCGCATTCTCGGCCGGCATCTGCTGCCCAACCTGATCCAGTCGGCGCTCGTGATCGGCACGTTCGCGATGGCGGCGGCGATCATCGCAGAGGCGGCGCTGAGCTTCCTCGGCCTCGGCGTTCCGCCGCAGATCCCGACTTGGGGCTCGATGCTCGCCGACGGCCGCGCTTACGTCTCCACATCGTGGTGGATGTCGCTTTTCCCGGGGCTCGCGATCTTTGCCACGGTGCTCGCGATCAATATGCTGGGCGACGCCTTGCGCGACAACCTGGATCCCAAGATGAAGCGGCGGCGATAAGGCTACTGCACCTCACAACAACCACGTCGAAACAAGGAGAAGCGTTCATGACCACCAAGAAGGGTGCGGCGAAGCCCGCAAAAAAAGAGCGGATCTGGGACAAGTATCTGACCGATCGCGACAAGGCGGTGTTCGAGCAGGCCGGCTATGGCGCGATGGCTGCGTGGGGTAAGCGCCCGGCGCTGCTGGTGATCGACGTCAACTACGCCTTCACCGGCGAGAGTTCGCTGCCGATCCTCGATTCGATCAAGAAATGGCGCAATTCGTGCGGCTCCGACGGCTGGGACGCGATCCCGGTGCTGCAGAAACTGATCGAGATGTGCCGCTCGAAGGGCATTCCGGTGATCTACACGACCGGCACCCGGCGGTCCGACGCCTGGAACGCCGGCTCGTGGGCGTGGAAGAACTCGCGCAACGACGAGGACCTCAGCGTCAAGATCGAGAAGACGAGCTTCGACGGTCTCGACGGCAATATCATCGTCAAGGAGATCGAGCCCGGTCCGCGCGATCTCGTGGTGCGCAAGGAGAAGCCGTCGGCGTTCTTCGGCTCGCCGCTGCAGAGCTATCTGCAGAACCTGGGTTGCGACAGCGTGATCGTCACGGGAACGACGACATCGGGTTGCGTGCGCGCCACCGTGCTCGACAGCTTCTCGCTCAACTTCCGCACCACGGTGGTCGAGGACGGCTGCTTCGACCGCAGCCAAGCGAGCCACGCGATCAACCTGTGCGACATGAACGCGAAATACGCGAACGTGCTTTCTTCGGAGGAAGTGCTCGAGCATCTGCGGTCGGTGCCGCAAGGCATGTACGACCTGCCGAGTGGGCAGGGCATCAAGAAGGGCGACGTCTGGTACTGAGGCATGCTCACCTCTCCCCATCATTCATGGGGAGAGGCCGCAAAGGACGCTCCGAACAATAACTACTGCGATTTGGAGGCCGACCTCGCGGTTCTCCTCCCCCCATTGTGGGGGAGGTGGCCCGTAGGGCCGGAGGGGGAAGCCCGTACAAATCTGGTACTATTGGGCTCCCCCACCCCCGCCCCTTACCCACAAGGTGGAGGGGAGAACGCCGAATTTCGATTCGATTATTGTTCGAAGCTGCCAAAGACGCGAACGTGATGTGATGGCCTGACGAGAAGGAATAGGCGCAATTTCTGCCGAAGGCTGGGGGGAAAGCGATGTCGAGCCTTCTGGTTGCCCTTGCTATGGCGCTCGGACTTGTCGCCTCGTTGGCCGCCCCATCGCGCGCGTTCGCCGAGGAATCCCACTTCTTCGCCGGCAAGACCATGAGGCTCGTCGTCGGAATGCCGCCGGGTGGCGGCGTCGATATCTATGCCCGACTCGTGCAGCGCCACATCGAGCAGCATCTGCCGGGCAAGCCGTCGATCGTGGTGCAGAACATGCCGGGCGCGGGCTCATTGCGGGCCGTGCAGTCGCTCGCTGCCTCGCCCGACGACGGCACAGTGATCCTGACGTTCAGCTCTTCGCTCGTCACCGAGTCGATCCTGGCGCCGGAGCGCGTGAAGGCCGACTTCCGCACGTTCTCGTTTCTGGGCAATGTGGCCGAGGACAGCCGCGTGTGCTTCGTGCGTGCCGCGGTCGGGTTCAAGAACTGGCCGGAGTTCGCTCAGCGCGAGGGAGTCGTGTTCGGGGGTACTGCGGCAGGCACCTCGGGCAATCTCGATGTCGCCATGCTGCGCAACCTGCTCGGCGTCAAGCTCAAACTGGTGCAAGGCTGCGCGGGGTCAGCGGACAAGCGCCTTGCGCTGGAGAAGGGCGAGATCGACGGCGACTGTGCCGGCGCCACCTCGATCCCCGACGGCTGGGTGAAGGACGGCAAGGTCAGCGTCGTGATCAAGCATTCGGCGAGCGCATTGCCCGGCATCGGGCAAGACGTTCCGTTTGCCGGAGCTCTCCTGAATGATGCCGGCGACAGGCGGGTGTACGACTTTCTCGTCACGCCGCAACGGCTCGGGCGCTTGTTCCTCGTGTCGGCGAAGGTTCCGGCCGAACGGCTTGCGATACTACGCAAGGCATTCGACGCGGCGATGGCCGATCCGTCATTCCGGGCCGAGGCAGCAAAGCTCGGCCTCGTCGTCTCGCCTACGCCCGGGGCGGCAGTCGATAAGAGCATCGCAGCGCTCCATGTGACGCCGCCGGAGATCATCGCGCGCGAGTAGGCCGATCCTGCTGCCGGCCTAGAGATACCCTGCCTTCTTCGCTTTTTCGCGGTAGTGATCCCACGTCTTGCCGACGCGATAGGTGTTGAAAGCGAAGCTCGGCTTCAGCAACTCCACCTCTTGGGGCGTGATGGGCTTCAGGCCGCCGAGCGCACACCCCGCAATCGCGCTCTTGGCGTTCTCCTCCATTTCCAAACTGTCGAGGAACACCTCAGGCACCGAATTCACGGCCACCACGCTGCCGTGGCCGCGCAACAGGCAATACTTGCCCTTTCCGAGCGTGGCGGCGACTTCCGCGCCCTGCTCGCGCGTCTTGATGTGCGTCGGGTCGGGGTGAACAGGCATGCCAATGAAGCGGAAGCCGAAGTTGCGCATCGCGAACATCGGCCGTTCGACCATCGTGAACAAGGTCGAATTCGGCGGATGGCCATGGCCGATGGCGCTGACGTCGTCGCGGGTGCGGTAGACGCCGAGATGAATCGCGGTTTCGGTCGGTACTGGGCCTTTGCCTTCGAGCACCTTGCCGCTGTCGAGATCGACCACGCACATCTCCTCGGCCGTCACGGCGGCCCGACTCGCGTCGCGCGGCAGGATCAGCACACGGCTCGAGCCGGGCACGCGCGCACTGACGTGTCCGCTATAATCGAGCAGCTCCGCCATCACCATCATGCGATGGCAGTCTGCGAGTTGCTGGCGCAGCAGATCCTCGGTGATCGTCGTCATGGCTCAAACCTCACTCGTTGAAACGGCATTTCAATTCCTCAGCAGAATGCATCAGTCGAGGCAGTGCAACAAGCACAGAGGTGTGCAATTGTGCCAAGGTGTTGGCCGGCCGCCCCTCAGAACGAAGCCCAAGGCCGGTTCTCGGGATGATTCACGCACGGACCTTCGGGAGACAGTCATGGCCCGCAAAGAGGACTTCCAGGATCACTGCTGGAAGGACGTGATCGATGCGGACACGATGAAAGTGAACGACTGCTACCGGCGCGATACGTTCGTGGGCGACAAGCCTGCGGTGATCGCGATCGACCTCTAGAAGCTCGTCTATGAGGAAGGGCCGCGACCGCCGGTCGAGACGACGCCGCAGCACTACAACACCTGCGGAAAGTTCGCCTACGACGCGATCGAGCCGACGAAGAAGCTACTTGCGGCCGCGCGGCGCGCGAAACTGCCGATCTTCTATTGCACGCAGGAGACGCGGCCGCAGAACCGGCCCTACGGCGTCGGCTCTACGCGCAGCGTCGTAAAGCTGGATCCGGACGTGTTCGAGATCCATCACGAGTTCACGCCGCAGCCGGAAGACGTGATCATCAAGAGGCAGCGCGCCTTGATCTTCCAGGGCACGCCGATCCTCTCGCACCTCAACTTCCTCGGCGTGAAGAGCCTGATCGTGTGCGGAGGATCGACGTCGGGCTGTGTGAGAGCGAGTTCGGTCGACGCCTATTCGCTGGGTTATCACGTCAGTCTCGTCGAAGAGTGCACCTATGGTCGCTCGGCGCTGATCCATAAGGTCAACCTGTTCGACCTCGCCCACAAATACGTCGACGTGA
>CAMDMH010000260.1 GCA_945901835.1 Devosia equisanguinis
CCGAAATCCAGCGAATCCGTTCTACAGTGTGTCGGCATCGGGCGCCTGCTCCGCTTCAGGTGAAGTCGTTCTCGTAAAACAACTTTCCCTGATTCGGAGGCCCGATGTCGTCATCCATGGTGAGAAACGCGGGCTAGAGAAGTGACCCAGCTCCTATTCCTTGCGTGCGCGGAAGCCGAGCTTCAGCGTGGCTATCCGGGTTCTTCACACCTCGATGGGTGAAGACCCCGGCTTTCGGCTTCGCCGCTGCCGGGGACGCAGAAATGGGGAGAGCGTACCGCTAGCGCGATGGCGCGGGCTCCACTACGTTCGCCCCGTTCGAGAGCACCATTCCGGAGGCCGCCCGTGGAAACACTTCGCCAACTGATCGCCAAGCCTGAATTGACCGTTGCGCCGCTAGTGCTCAATCCCCTGATGGCGCGGATGGCGGAGGATGCCGGCTTCAAGGCGATCTATCTGGGCGGTGGGTCGCTCGGCTGGCTGCAGTGCGTGACGGAGGCGAACATCACGCTTCCGGAAATGGCGCGCGTCGCCGTCGACATCCGCACGGTATGCCGGCTGCCGATCATCCTCGATGCCGGCGGCGGGTGGGGCGATCCCGCCCACATGCACCGCACGGTCGGCTTGAGCGAGGCGGCGGGCTTTGCTGCTATCGAGGTGGAGGACCAGGTGTTGCCGCGGCGCTTCCACCATCATGTCGGCCAGGAGCGGCTGGTGCCGACCGAGTTCATGGTGCAGCGAATCCAGGAATGCATCGCGGCACGCACATCGCCCGACATGATGATCATAGCGCGCACCAACGCCTCGCGCACCGAGGGCATCGAAGGCGCGTTGCGCAAGGCCGAGGCGTTCCACAAGGCGGGCGCGGACATGCTGTTCGTCCACACGCGCACCGCCGAGGACATCCGCTTCGTCGGCGAGCGCCTGCCCGCGCCGCTGATGATCTTCGCGCCCGAGGACGGCTTCGGCGGCTATCCGCTGTCGCGGGCCGACTTCGCGGGCTTGGGCTACCGCCTCGCCTGCTCGTCGGGCTCGGCGTTCGCGGCGATGTACAAGGCCGTGCGGCAATCCTACGAGCACCTTGCCAAGGACGAACTCGATCCGTTCCTCGGCAAGGGCGGCGCGAGCGTCCAGATGAAGCTCGCGCACAAGAGCTGCGGCCTCGACAAGATGCTCGAGGTCGAGAAGCGCACGACGGGTTGATGCGCTTTTCTCCCCTCCCCTCGATGGGGAGGGGAATCCGAACTCACTCCACGGCACCGCTAACGTCGACAGGGCCTTTCCACTTAGCGAGTTCGGACTTGGTGAAGGCGGCCAGTACTTCCGGCGAGCGGCGGTCGGGCGCGACGATGGTGGCGCCGAGTTTAGACAACTTCTCCCGCACTGCCGGCGTATCCATGGTGGCAAGCGTCGCTGCGTGAAGCTTCTTCACGATCGGCTCCGGCATGCCCTTGGGCAGATACACAGCCGTCCACGTATATGCCTGCGCGTCCTTCAAGCCGCGCTCGGTCGCCGTCGGAAGGTCGGGCAGCATCGGCGAGCGCTCGCGCGACAGGTTAGCGATTGCCTTCACCGCCTTCGCCTCGATCTGCGGCACGGCCGTCACGATGATATCGCAGATGGCGTCGATCTGGCCGGACTGGAGATCCTGCATCGCCGGCGCGGTACCCCGATAGGGAACGTGTGTCATCTTCGTGCCGATCGACTGCTCGAGCAGTAGACAGCCCAGATGCGCGGCCGATCCGCGGCCCGCCGAGCCATAGTTGATCTTGCCGGAATTCGCCTTCGCGTAAGTCGCGAACTGCTCGATCGTATCGGCGGGGAAATCCTTGCGCGTGATGAGTACCAGCGGCAACTCCGCGACGAGGGCTACCGGCGTAAAGTCCGCGACCGCGTCGTACAGCGGCTTCTTGTAGAGGAGTTGCGAGAACGTGTGCGTGGCGATGGTGCCGAGAATGAACGTGTGCCCATCCGGCTCTGCCTTCGCCGCGCGCTGGCCCCCGAGCATTCCGCCCGCGCCGCCGACGTTCTCGATGATGACGCTCTTGCCTAGCAATTCGCCCATCCGCTCCGCCATGATGCGGCCGAACACGTCGATCGGCCCACCCGCCGCCGCCGCGACCACCATCGAAAGTGGCCGGCTCGGAAATTCCTGCGCGTGCGCGGACGGGGCTACCACAGCTGCACACATCAGCGCAGCGGCGACCATTCTGGCCCCGGCGCAGGTCGAGCGAGCGAACATCGAGAATCTCCTGTGGGAAGCTGCGCAGTGCCCTGCGATAGACCTGCAACACCTGGGCAGGAACGTTCGCGTTTCGCCTTGTACTCTATGGCAAGCGCGCCACAATTGCATAGGGTACTGTCGCGAAACGCCCAGACTGCGCCGTTTCCTCGAAACTCGCTCTTGCAGAGCCGGCAAGGTCGCCGGATATGGGCATCGGATCGACCGCGAACGACCGCGAATGGAGGAATCGAATGCTTGGCCGAGCCCTCATTGTCGCCGCCGGTACCTTGCTCTTGAGCGGCGCGGCCTCCGCTCAGACGTCTGAGAAGTCCACCGAACTGGCACAGGCCCAGCCCAGGCAAGCCACGAAGGCCGAACCCGTCGCAGCAGAACCCGACCCACTGACGCCGGCCGAAGTCCAGACGCCCCCGCCGGCAGCACCGGCCGTCGCCGACCCCGTCCAGGCAGCCCCCACTCCAACGGTCACCGCGCAGCCGACCGTTGCCGATCCCGTCGTGCAAGCCGTTCGCCAGCGCCTCCAGTCTGTGCGAGGTCGCGACAGCGCCGCAGATGCTGCCGATCGCGCAGCCCTGGTCGCCTTCTACCAAGGCGACACCGCCCGCATCACCTGGACCACACCCCAAGGTTTCACGCCACGCGCCGAGGCGGCGATGGCCGAGATCCGCAAGGCGGACGACTGGGGCCTCAAGGCCTCCGCCTTTGATCTGCCCACCCTTCCCGCTGGCGACGCCAGCAGCGAGGCTCGCGCGGATGCCGAAGTCAAACTCGGTCTCGCTGCCCTCAAGTATGCCCGCCACGCGCGCGGCGGCCGACTCGATCCGTCGTCCGTCAGCAAGCTGTTCGACCGCAAAGCTCAAATCTACGAGCCGCGCTCGCTGATCCGCTCGATCACCGCCTCGGCCGCTCCCGACCAGTATCTGCGGAGCCTGCATCCCAAGCACGCCGGTTTCCGCAACCTCCAGAAAGCGCTGGTAGCGCTTCGCACCGGCGGAGCCGCACAGGTGGCCGCTGCGCCGGAACCGCAAGCCGCCGAAGAGGATCGCCGGGGCAAGGGCAAGGCCGTCCGCAAGACGGCGCCCGCGACGTCCAGCGAAACCATCCAGCGCATTGTCGCCAACATGGAACGCTGGCGCTGGATGCCGGACGACCTCGGCGCGTTCCACGTCTGGAACAACGTTCCCGAGCAGACCACGGCGGTCTTCAAGGACGGCAAGCAGGTCTTCCAGGAGCGGATCGTCGTCGGCAAAGCGGATACGCCGACGCCGAACTTCTCCGCCGATATGCAGTTCGTGATCTTCCAGCCGGAATGGGGTGTCCCCGGCGGTATCAAGGCCAATGAAATTGGGCCGATGCTCCGGCGCGCAAGCTCCGAAGGCGGCGGCTGGTTCAGCGACAACACGCGCACCCCGTCGTCCGTTCTCGCGCGCCATGGCCTCCGCGTCAGCGTCGGTGGCCAGGTGGTCAATCCCGACAGCGTCAACTGGTCGTCGGTCGATATCAACCGGTTCAACTTCATTCAACCGGCCGGCCCGACCAACGTGCTTGGCGTCGTGAAATTCCGCTTCCCCAACAAACACGACGTCTACATGCACGACACCCCGCAGAAGCACCTGTTCTCCTCATCGGTCCGCGCGTTCAGCCACGGCTGCATGCGCGTGCAGAACCCGGTCCGGTTCGCGGAAGTGCTGCTGGAGCAGGACAAGGGTTGGGCATCGGACCGGGTGCGCGGCATGGTTCCGCGCGGCGGCGAGGTGAAACTGACGACGCAGGTTCCCGTCCACAACGTCTACTTCACGGCGCTTGCCGACGAGAACGGCAAGCTGCGCACACTCGGCGATCTCTATGGTGCCGACAGCCGCGTTGCCTCGGCGCTGGAAGGCCGCTCCGTAGCGGTTGCGTCCCGGGGCGAAGCGCCGTCGTCCGAGCCTGCCGCCTCCAGCGAAGCCGGACCGCGCGCCAAGAGCGATCGCACTGCGAAGAAGCAGCGCAACCAGAACACCGCGAGCAACCAAAACTCGAACCCGTTCGCGGGCCTGTTCGGGAATTGATTTCCGTAGGTCGGGGCAAGGGTCGCGCGTGCGGCCGCGCCCCGACGGTTCGGAACATGGCGTGAAAAGTCGGGTAACGCTGCGCTTGACCCGACCTATGCCTGTGCGGCCTTCGCGCGCGCCGCACGCAGCCTCGCCAGCGAACCGCCGGTCTTCACCGACCCCGGCAATGGATGGCCGACGATGTCCTCTGCGAGCACCGCGCAGTCGATCAGCTTCTGCAGGTCGACGCCGGTCTCGATGCCCATCTCGTCGCACATGAAAACAAGATCCTCCGTGCAGACGTTGCCGGCGGCCCCCGCGTTGCCCGCGAATGGACAGCCGCCAAGGCCCGCTACCGCCGCGTCGTAGTGGGTGACGGCCATCTCGAGTCCGGCGTAGGCATTGGCGATGCCGAGCCCTCGTGTATCGTGGAGGTGCAGCGAAAGCCCCACATCAGGATACTTGTCCGACACAGCTCCGACGACACGCTTGACCGATGCCGGCGTCGCCCAACCCATCGTGTCGGCCAGCATGATGTACTCGAGCTTGACCTCGTGCGCCTTCGCCTGCTCCAGCAGCCCACCGACCAGCGATACGATCCGCGCGGGTGCGATGTCGCCTTCGTAGTTGCAGCCGAAGGCGGCCATGATGCCGCCCTTCTCGACGGGCACGCCAAGCTCCTTGAAACGCTCTATGATGACGGCGTTGTCTGCGGTCTGTTCGGCGATCGAGCGGTTCTGGTTCTTCTTCAGGAACGTCTCGGACGGAGCCACGTTATAGGCGCCACGCAGATCGAGCCGGCCCGTCGCGCGCGCCCGCTCGAAGCCCGCCTGGTTGAGCCACAAACCACGATAGCTCACCTTCGGATGGGGCGTCATGCCTGCGACGACAGCCTCCGCGTCGGCCATGCCCGGCACCCGCTTCGGATTTACGAACGACACGATCTGGATCGTCGCAAGGCCGGTCTGCGACAGTGCATCGATCAACTCGATCTTGCGCGCCGTCGAAATCGGCCCCTTCTCGATCTGGAACCCTTCGCGCGGGCCCTCTTCGATGATGTCGATGCGGCTTGGAAGTTTCGGCACGGGGTTCGTCCTATGGCTGGTAGCACTGTCGGTGGCCACCATTCTTGCGCCGGCCGGGCGCGTCGTGCAACTTGACGCTCACTGCTTCCCCTCGTCAAAGGCGCTGACCTCTATAGTTCTCCTCACCCCTCGCGGGGGAGGTGGCGCGTAGCGCCGGTGGGGGACTTTGCCGAATCCCCCTCCGCCCGTCCGGGCACCTCCCCCGCGAGG
>CAMDMH010000261.1 GCA_945901835.1 Devosia equisanguinis
TCCTCTCGCATCGTCTCCACGACGACTACGACGCCATCGTCGATGCCGCATGCACCGCATGGAACCGACTAAAGGCCGAGACCGGACGCATCAGATCCCTGTGCTCATACCCGTTGATTCCACGAGTGGGAACTTAAGGTCGGCGGTATCAGACCCGGTGGCCCTGACACCGGAACGCGCCATTAGAGTGATCCGGCGTAGGTTGGGTCAAGCTCAGCGCGACCCAACATCCCCGGCATGCCGAAAAAGTGTTGGGGCGCGGCGATGGCCCATAGGCGCTAACATAGAAGTTTCTGCGTTCCCGGAAGCCGAGTGAAGCGAGGCTATCCGGGATCTTTACACTTCTGAAATGTGTAAAGACCCCTGCTCTTCACATTCCGACCTCGCGGTCGGAACGCTCGTCCGGGGACGCAAGGAGAGATTTTTGCGTACCGTCCGGCTATGTTTGCGCCTATGGGCCAGTGGCCTTGACCCAACCTACGACTGATTGCCGAAGTTGAACCGATAAGAAGCCGCACTACGAAGCGTTTGGCGTAGTGTCGGACCCGGTGGGCCTGACACCATCGCGAACGTCGGCGCGCTCACGCCGCGCGCCCGAGAATAGATCGCCGAGGCGCTTGCCGAAGCCGGTGACCGTTTCGCACATGCCTTCGACGGCCTGGAGGTTGCGTTCGCCGCGGCGCAGACGGCGGTCGAGCGCGGCCATCGTGCGGGCCATGCCGGCGTCCTCGTCGTCGAGCCAAGTGCGTAACACGGACGCGTAGACCGACGCGAGGCCCAGTGTGCGGACCGCGCCACGCGATCCCGATGCTTCAATTCCAGCTGCCGACAACATCCACTGCTGCGAGGACAGCGCGCTGCCGATCATCGCGAAGTCCGGATCGGCGTCCTTCATGATCGCGCGGATGGCGGGCTTATGGGGATTGAGCAGATCGAAACGCGCCATGATCACCTCGAACAGCGCATCGCGATGTCCCTCGCCCGCTTGCGGCTTGCGGGCCTTGGCGAGCAGTGCGTCGTCGACCGCGCGCACGAAGCCGCGGATGATCGCCGGCTTGCCGTCGAAGTGGGTGCGCACGTCGGCGAGGGTGAGTCCCGCGGCATCGGCGATGTCGATCAGAGACACGTCTTTCCACGGCCGCTCGGTGGCCAGCTTCATGGCGGCGGCGATGAGCCGGCCCTTGGGTGTCGTCTCGTCGAACATGGCAGCTCGCTCCAAGTGTGGGAAACACCTTGATAGTGTGGGGCTGAGAACAGCCGGTTACCAGCCCCGGATCGGTGAACGGCCTTCTCTGTCGCACCTCGGAGAAGGCCTCGAAGGGTGGGACTTGGGCAAAGGCGGGCCTTGGGTTAAAGAGTGCCGGCCCGGACGCCTCTGCCTTACGCACCAGGACCGTGCGCGGTTCTGGTGAGAGAGCCCGAAATTCATCAACGCCGACCGATCAGGGAGAACCCGAACATGGGGAAGAACATCACACTCAAGGCCAGCGACGGCCACGAGTTCACGGCCTACCGCGCGGATCCGGCCGGTGCGCCGAAGGGCTCGATGATCGTCATCCAGGAGATCTTCGGGGTCAACGATCACATCCGGAGTGTATGCGACCGGGTCGCCGCCAACGGCTACATCGCGGTGGCGCCCGCGCTTCAGGATCGCGCGCAGAAGGGGTTCGAGGTCGGCTACGCGCCGCCGGATGTCGAGAAGGGCCGTGAGATCCGCGGCAAGGTCAAGAACGAGGATTCGCTGAAGGACCTGCGCGCGACGTTCGACTATCTGAAGGCGCAGAACGCGGGCAAGATCGGCACCGTCGGGTATTGCTGGGGCGGCTCGCTCGCCTGGCTCGCGGCGACCGAGATCGACGGGCTCGCCGTTGCCATCTCCTACTACGGCGGCGAAGTCGCCAACAACACCGACAAGACGGCCAAGTGCCCCGTCATGTTCCACTTCGGCGCGAAGGACATGTCGATCCCGATGGACAAGGTCGAGGTCGTCAAGCAGAAGCTCGGCGCCACGCATCCCGTCTACGTCTACGACGAAGCCGGCCACGGCTTCTCCTGCGATGCGCGCGGTTCGTTCCATCCGGCCAGCCACGAACTCGCGTTGAAGCGGACGCAGGAATTCGCCGCCAAGCACATGGCTTGATGCCGACCACCATACGCACGACATGGTGTCAGACCAGGATGGTCTGACACACCAACTTCGCAGGACAGATGACGCCATGTCGACATCACCCGCCCCTCGCCATCAGACCCTCACCGTCGACATCGGCGGCGTGAAGGTCGGCGGCGGGCATCCGATCGTCGTGCAGTCGATGACCAATACCGACACGGCGGACGTCGATGGCACCGCCACGCAGATCGCGGCGCTGGCGCGGGCGGGCTCGGAGATCGTGCGCATCACGGTCGACCGCGACGAGGCGGCGAAGGCTGTCCCGCACATCCGAGACCGGCTTGCCAAGATGGGCGTGAAGGTGCCGGTCGTCGGCGATTTCCACTACAACGGCCATACGCTGCTCGCCGACCATCCCGCCTGCGCGGAGGCGCTCGACAAGTACCGCATCAATCCGGGCAACGTCGGCTTCAAGGACAAGCGCGACCGGCAATTCTCGTCGATCGTCGAGCAGGCGATCAAGTGGGGCAAGCCCGTTCGCATCGGCGTCAACTGGGGCTCGCTCGACCAGGAATTGCTGACGCGGCTGATGGACGAGAACTTGAAAAGTGCGGCCCCCAAAGACGCGCGCGCCGTGATGCACGAGGCGATGGTGCAGTCGGGCCTGCTGTCGGCGGAACGCGCGGTCGAGCTTGGGCTCGGCGCCGACCGCATCGTGATCTCGGCGAAGGTCTCGACGGTGCAGGATCTCATTGCGGTCAACACGCTGCTGGCGTCGCGCTCGCGCTATGCACTGCATCTGGGGCTGACCGAAGCGGGCATGGGCTCGAAGGGCATCGTCGCGTCGTCGGCCGCGATGGGCATCGTGCTGCAGGCGGGCATCGGCGATACGATCCGCTTTTCGCTGACGCCGGAGCCGGGCGGCGACCGCACGCTCGAAGTGCGCGCGGCGCAGGAACTGCTGCAGACGATGGGCTTGCGCACGTTCATGCCGATCGTGGCGGCCTGCCCGGGCTGCGGGCGGACGACATCCACCGTGTTCCAGGAACTCGCGCGCGACGTGCAGGCGATGATCCGCGAGCGGATGCCGGAATGGAAGAAGCAGTATCCGGGCGTGGAGGCGCTCAATCTCGCCGTCATGGGTTGCATCGTGAACGGCCCCGGCGAGAGCAAGCACGCCGACATCGGCATATCCCTGCCCGGCACCGGCGAAACGCCGGCCGCACCCGTGTTCATCGACGGCAAGAAGGCGATGACCTTGCGCGGGCCGAACATCTCGGCAGAGTTCAAGCAGATCGTCGAAGGCTACATCGAGAAGAAGTATGGTGGGCGGGCGTAGGCGTGGTCACGCCGCCCGCGTCGGCACGTTGGAATAGTCCGTCTCGGTCACAGCCTTCGACAGGTCGTGCGCCACCTGCAGGTTCAGCCAGAAGCGCGGATCGGTCTTGAAATAGCGTCCGAGCCGAATGGCCGTATCTGCGGTGATCGACCTCCGGCCGGCGACGATCTCGGTCAATCGATTGGCCGGCACACCGATTTCGACCGCAAGCGCGCGGGCGCTCAATCCCAGCGGTTGCAAATACTCCTCGGCCAGAACCTCGCCCGGATGCGTCTTTACGCGGGCCATGGAGACCTCCTCAGTGATCGTCGACGATCTCGACGTCTTCGGGTCCGTTGGCCGTCCGACGAAAGCAAATCCGCCACTGCCTGTTGATGCGGATGACGTGCTGACTTTTTCTGTCGCCTTTCAATGCTTCCAGTCGATTGCCCGGTGGCGAGCGCAGATCGGATAACTTCACTGCGGCATCGAGCATGTCGAGCTTTCGCAGGGCAACAGCCTCGATCGATTGCCATTTCGCAGGGCACTTTCCGTCCTGGCAAAGTGCCTCGGTGTCGGCATTCGCGAAACCCTGGATCATAGTGGCATCCATACATGATACGCTAAACGTATCACAAGCCGAGTTGGCCGGCTAGAGCGTGGCTGCGCCAAAAGGTTTTCGAAGCTGATCGCGCCGACATGACTTCAGCCGCGCGTTGGCATCAGACAACCCGATGTGCGTATGTCCCGCCGCGCCACACGATGAGGTCCGACACAGGAACAGCCCGACGACGCATTCCGACACCCGCCCGCGTATCGCGTATCTGCTCGGGGACTTCCAGAAGGTCGGGCCGCCGGCTCGCAGTCAGGATCGCCAGCGCTCTGATTTTGCCGCCGCGCACCTGGCCGATCAGCGCCGGCATCGCCGCGACGAAGCCGCCCGGCGATCACGTCGATCAATGCCGGCCCCGCGCCTTTGCGCGGGCACCGACCCGAGGGCATGCCCTCGGGCACCGACCCGAGGGTGAGGGGCGGCCGCTTGCGCAACGCTCGAACCAAACGCCTTCCGCTTGTTGATGTTGACCGCCCGTGTCGGGTGAAGCAGCATAACGACGTGAATGAGCCGAAGGGGAGATGGCGAGCCCGCGCTTCTCCCTCTCCCCGTCCTTCACGGGGAGAGGGTCAGGGCATGCCCTCGGGCACTGACCCGAGGGCGAGGGGCGGCAACGGGCACTGCATAAGGGCCAATCGACGTCTGCTGCTCATCCGGAACCGTTTTTGTTCCGAGCACTGCCGGTCTTGCGAGGTGGGGCAAGGGCGGACATCGAAGGCCGCGCGAATTCCCTCTCCCCCGACTTCGGGGGAGAGGTTTAGGGTGAGGGGCGGCCACTTGCTCCGAGCTACAACCGACCCGACGCGAGTGACCCGTTGCAGACTTCGGATAATCCGGTCATTGGCTCGACTGTCACTTCCGGTTCCAGGCAAAAAGCCGCCACAAGCCTTCGTTAGTCATTATTGAGCAACCCTTCTCGCTCTAAGACTTGCCGGATCTCTTCAAATGCAGCCGAGATCTTACCCTTTTGGAACCTGATTTGCCCGAGCCCTTGGATGTTGCTGAATTCGGTACAGCCATCCTCCAGCACCACAATGGCCTTCGAGAATCCCAGGCGCCCCTGAAAAAAGCCAGCCTCATGAATGACATTCATTCGCGCTTGCAAGCCACCATCGGACATTTCGTCTTCGCCAGTCATTACCAAAAAGGCGATCGCGGCAGAATCGAGCATTTCGGACAATCTCGCTATGTTAGTGACGCCAGCGACCGGTACGCGATTAAATTCATCCCAGGGAAGGGCAAGGCGGCCATCGATGAAATCCTTCAGTTCGCGCCATAGCAGCGACCGACCATGACCTATGAAGACATTTGTTCCCACGCGACTTGAATTGTGCGCTCGACGATTCTTTCTCTCAAGATATGACCTGGATCGGTGACTTCGCGATGAGCGTTGTTGTTGCGGGAATTGGGTTCCGGGTAGGGTCCGCGAGACGGTGCAGGCCGAAAATTGCGCAAGCTTCGCACTTCGCGCGGCCAACTGGCCGCGGTGTATGAACCCCGGTGCTGGTGGC
>CAMDMH010000262.1 GCA_945901835.1 Devosia equisanguinis
CTAACCCCGGCGACATCAGAGCGCCATCGAGAACAGCGTCAGCGCTTGGCCGCCGCCTGCCGCTCGCGATGCGCGATGTAGAGCCCCGCGCCGACGATAAGCATCATGCCGATCCATGTCGGCACATCCGGAACCGTCCCGAACACCACGTACCCGATGATCGCCGCGAACACGAGCATCGCATAGGTGAACGGCGCCACCACGGCCGCCGCCGCATAGTTGAACGCCGAGATCATCAGCGCCTGCCCGATGATCGCCAGCCCCACGATCCCTGCGAGTTTCGGAATCGCCGGTGCCGGTATCGGTTGCCAGAACAGCGGCAGGAACAGCGTCAGCCCGAGCCCGCCCATCAGCGCATTGTGGGTGACATTGAGCAGCGGCGGCGCGAGCCCCGCGAGCCGCCGGTTGCCTATGAAATAGAACCCCAGCAGAAATCCCGCGAGCAGCGCGATATAGTACCCGCGCATATCCCCGCCGCCCCCCGGCCGCAGAATACAGACGACGCCGACGAACCCGACGCCGACCGCGATCCAGCGATGCAGCCCGATACGTTCACCGAGCAGCAGCGGCGACAGCATCGTCACCACGACGGGCGCCAGCATGAACATCGCCGTTGCGTCGGCGAGCGGTATGTAGGTGAGCGCCCAGTAGAGCGTTGCGACGCCGGCAGCACTCGCCGTGCCGCGAAACAACTGCCAGCCGAGCGGACGGGGCGCGATCACGTTCCAGCCATGCCGCGGCGCGGAGATCAGCGCCATGGCGATGAAGTTGCCGACGTATTGCACCCAGATGATCTGAACCGGCCCGACCTGATCCAGAAACGTCTTGGCAAGTCCGTCCTTCGTCGCCAGGAACGCCGTGGACAGAACCATCAGCCCGATGCCCAGCAGCGGCTGGTTCCTGTTCAACGTGCTCGTCAAACCGCGATTGCCTTCATCAGCGCGTCGCGATCGGCTTGCGAATGGCCGTCGCCTTCGAGGATGATGCGCCCACGCTCCATCGCGCAGATCCGGTCCGTGATCTCGAGCGCCCGCTTGACGTTCTGCTCGACGAGCAGAATCGCATGCCCCTCGGTTTTCAACTTTCTCATGATCGCAAAGATCTCATCCACGATCTGCGGCGCAAGCCCCTCGGTCGGCTCGTCGATCAGCAGCATCTTCTGGTCGCCGACGAGCACGCGCGCGATCGCGAGCATCTGTTGCTCGCCGCCCGACAGGGTCGTGCCCATCTGGCGATAGCGCTGCTTGAGACGCGGGAACAGATCGTAGGCCCGCTCCATCGCCGCGGCCTTCTGCCCGCCCGATCGCCCGGCCGTCTGCATCAATCCGAGCTTGAGGTTCTCCTCGACCGTAAGACCCGGGAAGATACGCCGGTCCTCCGGCACGAACCCTATGCCGAGCCGACATATCGCATTCGACGCGAGCCCGCCGATCTCCTGGCCGTTGTAGGTGATCGTGCCCGAGATCTGCTTGATCCACCCGGCGATCGCCCGCATCGTCGTCGTCTTCCCGACGCCGTTGCGACCGAACAGACCGACGCATTCGCCCGGACGCAAGGTCAGGTTCACACCCTGCAGGATGTGGCTGAAGCCGTAGTGGCTGTGGAGGTCGCGGAGTTCAAGCACGCTGCTAGTCCGGTTCATGTGTTGAGGAGAAATCAGAAGTCAGAAGTCAGAAGACGACAGAAGCTACACGTCTCCGACAAACGTCTTGGCACCAGGCTTTCCAATTCCCTATTTCTGATTTCTGACTTCTGATTTCCCACTTCTCAATGCGCTCCGAAGTAAGCCGTTTGCACATCTTTGTTCGCACGTACGGCGGCCGGCGGCCCTTCCGCGAGCTTGCGGCCCTGCGCCAGCACGATCACCGTATGCGAAAGATCCATCACGATATCGATGTCGTGCTCGATCAGGACGATGGTGATCTCCTTGGACAGATCACGCACCATGCGGCTCGCATCCTCGGTGTCGGTGTGCGACATGCCCTGCGTCGGCTCGTCGAGGATCAGGATCTTCGGATCGCACGCGAGCGCGACCGCGATCTCGAGCCGGCGCTGCTCGCCATGGCTGAGATGCCCCGCCATTTCGGTCGCCTTGGAGCCGAGCCCGAACCTCTCGACCAGCGCCTCGGCCTTGGCCTCCGCCCGCTTCGCACGCCCGACCGGCTGCAAGCTCAACGACCACGGCTCCAGCGCGTGTGCGGCGAGCCGCAGGTTCTCGAACACCGTCGATTGCGGGAATAGATTCGTGATCTGGAACGAGCGCGACAACCCCATCGCACTCAGCTTGTGCGTGGGCGTCCCCGTGATCTCCCGGCCATCGAGGAACACCTGGCCACCCGTCGGCCGGATCGCTCCGGTCACGAGATTGTAGAACGTGCTCTTGCCCGCTCCGTTGGGCCCGATGATAGATGTTATCCCGCCGCGGCGGACGGCGATATCGACGTTGTCGACCGCCTTCAAGCCGCCGAAGTTGACCGACAGCCCGCGCGTCTCGAGCACGATGTCGTCCGCGCTGTTCAAGACAAGCCTCCGTCTTTCGATCGCGACTTCGCGACCACGATCTCACGGAGGTAGCCCAGGAGACCGCGCGGGAAGAAGATCACGACGATCATGAACAACACGCCGATCACCATGATGTGGTGCGTCGTGATCGTGCCGATGATGCTCTTCAGGAAGACCAGGATCACCGAGCCGTAGAGCGGCCCGATCAGCGTTCCCGTACCACCGATCATCGTCGCAACGATCGCGTTGGTCGATGCCTCGAAGTACATCAACTCCGGCGACACGAACCCCCGAAGCATCGGATAGATCCCGCCCGCGATCGAAGCAATCGTAGCCGCCAGCACGAACGCGGCGAGCTTGAGCCGATCGGGCCGGTAGCCCAGGAACGGCATCCGATTCTCGTTGATACGCACGCCCGACAGCGCCCGTCCGAACGGCGTACCCGACAAGTAGAGCAACCCGAGATAGATCACGGCGATCACCCCGAGCACGACGAAGAAGAATCCGGCCGGATTGTCAGCCTTTACGTGCCAGAAGCCGAACGACACGTTGACGATCGGTATCCCCGTGATGCCGTCGGACGCGCCGAGCTCCCGCGTGTTGTAGATCACCTTGGCCACGATCTGCGCGAGTCCGTAGGTAATCAGCGCGAAATAGACGCCGCGCGCGCGAATGGCGATCAGTCCGCCGATCAGGCCGGCAACGATGCCGACCACGATGCTGGCTCCCATCACCAGCCAGAAGCTCTCCGAAACCTGCTTGAGCACGAGGGCGCCCGTGTAGGCGCCAAGCCCGAAATAGAGCGCTTGGCCCAGCGACAGAAGCCCCGCGAACCCCAGCAGGATGTCCACGCTCAGTGCGACCGCGCCGAAGATCAGCGCTTCCGTCGCCAGCCGCAGATAGAACGTGTCGCCCTTCAATCCGTAGAGGATCCCGAACACCACCGCGCCCGCGAAGAACACGACCGCCGCGATGTTGAGCGCGCGCCACTCGATGCGCTCCTGCGCATAAGCCCGAGCCGCCGCCGACGAGGCACCGGCGACGGGAACATTCTTTGAAATCGAGCCGTCGTCAGCCATGGCCGAGCCTGCCGAACAGACCTTGCGGACGGAACATCAGAACCAGCACCATGATCCCGAACAGGATCGGATCGGTCCAGACCGGCGAGATGATCAGCGATGCTATCGCCTGGACCTGGGTCAACAGCAGACCCGCCAGCACCGCCCCCTTGACCGAGCCCATGCCGCCGACGATCACCACCGTGAAAGCGATCACGATGAACTCGTGCCCCATCGTCGGGAACACCGAAAAAATCGGCGCCAGCAGAATACCCGCGAGCCCCGCCAGCGCCGTCCCGAACGCGAACGTCGCCGAATAGACGGCAGATACCGGCACGCCCAGAGACGACGCCATGTTGCGGTCGAAGGCGGCTGCACGGATCATCGCGCCCAGACTGGTCTTGTAGATGATCGCCCAAACCGCTGCGATGATTCCAGCGCCGAGGAAGATGAGGAACATCCGGTAGGCCGGCAGGAACACGCCGAGCACTTCAACCCCGCCGGGAATGGGATTCTCCGGCCGCAACGGATTGGGCCCGAACACCATCTTCAAGCCGTCGTAAGCGATCATCGACAGCCCGAGCGTCAACAGCAGCGTCAAGGTATGCCGGTCCGCACTGTCGAACACCTGTCGCACGAGCAATCGCTCTGTAAGCACGCCGACCGGTAACATCATCAGCGGCACCAGCGCCACCGCGACCCAGAAATTGATGCCCGAAGCCAGCAGCACCACGCCAGCATAGGCACCGATGGCGAAGAACTCGCCGTGGCTCATATTGATCACGTCGAGCAGGCCGAAAATGATCGTGAGCCCCAGCGCCATCAGCACGATGGCGATGCCGAACGCGAACCCGTTCAGCATCTGAGGCGCAAGCACGAATTGCATATAATCGAGCATGAGGTGGCGAGGTTGGGGTCAGACCAGCAGGGATTGCCCCCGCAGGCTGACGACTTCGGAATTGCAGCTGAGAAATGGGCGAAGGTTCAGACCCGCAGGGTCTGAACCGGTCCAAGCCTCACCACTTCGTGCACAAATCAGGGCCGACCGCCTTTTCGCCGTCGACCTTGGCGAGCGGATGATAGGTCTTGCCCTTCAACTCCAGCGCGAACATGTCCTGGATCGCCTGGTGATCGCCCGCGCGCATCGTCTTCTTGCCGGCGACGCCCTCCCACGACAAACCGCGCATCGCCTCGCGAAGCTTGTCGGTATCGAACGACCCGGCCTTCTCGGCGGCAGCCTTGTAGAAGTCGAGCACCGTATAGGAGTCCGCAGCGTAGAGGTTGGGGTCGATCTTCGCGGCGTCGCGGAACTTCGGCACGAATGCCTTGTTGGACGGCGTGTCGATCAGAACCGAGTAGTTACCCGGCGTGACGAACCCTTCCGCCGCATTGCCCATCGCGTCCAGGTTGTCCGACGTGACGGCTGCCGAGTTGCCGATCAGCTTCATGCTGGTCAGGCCGTACTCCTTGAGCTGCGACAGCAAACGCACCGTATCGGTACCGCCGACCGACATATAGAGCACGTCGGGACGCGCCGCGCGCATCTGGCCGAAGAACTGCGAGTAGTCTTTCGCGCCGAGCGGCGCATAGACTTCTCCCGCCGTCGTGGCGCCGAGCTTCTCGGCTTCCTTCTTGAACTCGGCGATCGTCGAACGGCCCATCTCGTAGTCCGGGCCGATGTAGTAGATCTTCGCGCCCTTCTTGAAGTCGGCCGCCCACAGCGCCAGCGCCGAGGCCTGCATACCCGCGGACGGGTTGACGCGGAAAACGTTCGGCGAGCAGCGATCACCGGTAATCGCATTGGAGAACGACACCGTCGTCGCGAGCAGGCGATTGTTGCGCTCCGCCACCTGGGCGACGGCCAGCGTCACGCCGGAGTGCACGGTGCCCGTCAGGAAGTCGACCTTGTCGACCTGGAAGAGCTTTTCCGCGCGCTGGGTCGCGGTCGCCGGATTGCTTTCGCCATCCTCGTACACCAGCACGACTT
>CAMDMH010000263.1 GCA_945901835.1 Devosia equisanguinis
GCGGCTGCGGTCATGATCTCGTTCGCCCGCCAGAATTCGAGGATTCCGAAGCCGTCGAGGTTGACGTCGAGATAGATGTCGGGCTGCTCTGACCGCAGCTTCTGATTGGTGATCGACTTTTCCATGATGTGGATCGACTGCATCAGCACTTCGATCGCCGAGGGCCGGTCATCCAGCGCGGTGCTGGTCGCGGCTCCGCTGACGTCGACGGCGATCGTGATGTCGGCCGCGCCCGCGATGAGATCGAACGGCAGTGGATTGACGAGCCCACCGTCGACCAGTACGCGACCGTTGTCAACCATCGGCGAGAATACCAAGGGAATGGCGATGCTCGCCGCGACCGCGGGCCTCAGTGGCCCCTTGTCGATCACGACGGCCTCACGTTTCACGAGATCGGTCGCAACGACTTTGAGCGGGATCTGCAAAGCCTCGAACGTCTTGCCTTCGAACTCCGGGATGAGCCGCTCCAACAGGGCATCCGGCGACAATAGCGAGGACCGTACCGGCAACAGCCGCAGCAGATGTTGGATGGGTTCGGAGCGCGCCGCGAACAACTGGCGCACCAGCTCGATCCGATTGCCGAGCGTTTCCTCCATGATCGCGCGCAGCCGGTAGCCCGGCAGGCCCATCGCGTAAGCGGCGCCCATCAGCGCGCCGATCGAGGTGCCCGCGATCATCTTGGGCTTGAGGCCGAGTTCGTCGATGACTTCCAGCACCAGGATGTGGGCGAGGCCGCGGGCGCCGCCGCCGCCGAGGGCCAATGCAATCGAAGGCTCAGCGCTCGAAGGCTGAGCGCCCGTACGCTGGGCAAGTGCAGGCTGCGATGTCGGAACGGCTTCGTCTGGTGGCGTCGTGTTCATAGTGCGGCAGTCTACCTGTCCGGCGCCCTCCACACCACTCTGTCGTCGACCGCATAGAGGCTGCATGTCGCACGCGCGTTCTTCTGGCATCGTGCGAGCGCCACTTCGGTAGCGTCCGCGCCCGAGCGCTAAGCCCACGCCCCGCTCGGCGCGAGCGCGAACGCGCGCGGCACGTCGGCGGCGAGGAACTTGGCGTAGGCTTCGGTGCGAACCGCCGGCTTGACGTGGGGTACCTTCGCTACGTCGTGGACCTCGGCAAAGCCGGACGCGCCGAGTTGGGGTGCTGCCGCCGGCACCGGAAAGCCGAGGGAGCCCACGAATTGATCGACGACGGGACGCCACAGGGCAAAGCCGCCGCTCATCAGCTTGTGGCCTTCTTCACCGACGACAGGGAAACTCGCCAGTTGTGCGCGCCCACCCGCTCCTGTGAAGGCATTGAACCAGCGGCGCGGCCATTCCTTGCCCCAGTAGGTGTCGTTGTCCGCGTAGAGCCACAGCATCGGCACGCGCGATTTCGCACCCAGTTCGGCTGCGATCGCGGCTACCCCTTGCGCCTGACACGGCGAGCCCGGCCTGTGCTGCGCATTACCACCGAGGCCGCCGACGAAGTTTACCGCGCCGACCACGCCTGGGATCTGGTGTGCTGTGGCTGCAATCGTCGCGAACCCGCCGTAGGAGGCGCCTGTGAGAACGACGCGCTTGGCATCGATCCATGGCAGCGTGCGTGCGAATTCGACGGTGCGCGCGATTTGTGCCGTCATGTTCTCGAGTACAGGCCGGAAGTTGGCAGTGGCGCAGGCGCCGGATGCTTCGGGATCGACGGTCTGCCCGGTTTCGCCGTAGCCGATCCGCGTCGGAACCATCACGGCGAATCCGCGCCGTACCCAGTAGCGGGCGAGCACGGGCATCCGCCAGCGCACGGGCTCGTGCCGTGTGGTTGGCGTCCGGCCATGGCTGAAGACGACCACCGGAAACGGCCCCGGACCAACCGGACGATAATGAGTGATCACCAGGTTGCCAGTATGTGTCGCGCCGTTCAGAAGCCGAACCGTGGCTTCCACGTGGGCGATCTCCTCGTGGATATCGGCCGCAAGCTCAGGTCGAGCCGGTTCGGCCTTTGCCCCGGGTGCTGCCATTCCGGCCTTGGCTGCGGGGACCACATTCACAGTCTTGCCGGCGGGCGCCACCGGTTGCGCGGATGCGACGGTTATCCTCTGCATCAGGGCGAACGCCCCGCTCAGTGTGCCGATCACATCCCGCATTGCTGATCTCCCTGCCATAGCGAAGCCCAGGCTGTACCGCTGCATCTGTAATATCACGGTTACCGGTGTGACAATCTCAAGCCCCGAGGTGAATGCAGTATTGACGGCCGACCGGTCTCGCCTGTCTGCCTCGCCTGAATTGACAGCGGCCCTCTTCCGGTGCGGGATGGGCAGATAAAACCTGGAGCGGGAGGAAGGATGCTGTCGGGGCTTCGAGTCGTCGAGCTGGGCTCGTTCATCACCGCGCCGCTGGCCGCCATGATGCTGGGGGATCTCGGCGCCGACGTCATCAAGGTGGAGCGGCCTGAGGGCGATCCCTTCCGCAAGAGCCACGGCAGCCAGTACGGCGCGACGTTCCTCGCATTCAACCGCAACAAGCGCGGCGTCGTGCTCGATACGGCCGAGCCCGCCGACCAGGAAAAACTCGCGCGTCTCGTCGCCAGCGCCGATGTCCTGATCGACAACTACCGTCCCGGTGTTCTCGCCCGGATCGGCCTCGAACCGACGACGATGGCCGAGCGCCACCCGCGCCTGATCCACTGCTCGATCACCGGCTTCGGCGCAACCGGTCCCTATCGCAAGCGCCCAGCCTTCGATCACGTCGGACAAGCTTTGTCGGGCATCACGAGCCTGCTCGTCGATCCCGAGCACCCCGAGGCGTTCGGGCCCACGCTCGCCGACAACGTAACCGCTATGTATGCGGCCTACGGTATCCTCGGCGCGATCACGGAGCGGGCCCGCACCGGCCGCGGCCGGCGCATCGAGGTCAACATGCTGGAATCCTCGATGGCATTCATCCAGGATATCTACGTAGGGCTGACCCGCACGGGGCAGACGGCCGGCAAGTTCACGCGCATCACACGTAGCCAAGCATTCGTCCTCACCTGCAAGGATGGCCGGATGCTCGCCGTGCATCTGTCGACGACCGAAAAGTTCTGGGGTGAGTTGGTCGCCGCGCTGGGCGCGACCGACCTTGGTTCCGACGCGCGTTTCGCGACCCATCAGGCACGCGTGAAGCACTATCACGAGCTGGCCGCCGCCCTGCAGGAACGGTTCGGGGGTCGCGATCGCGGTGCATGGATGATGCTCCTCGACAAGACCGACGTGCCGTTCGCGCCGGTGCACACGGTGGCGGATGCGGTCGCAGATCCTCAGGTTGAAGCCCTGGGCACACTCGCCCGCATGGTGCATCCGAGCGAAGGTGAGATCACCGGCATCGCCTGCCCCGTGCTCGTCGATGGCAAACGGCCGATGTCGGAAATGCGCGCGCCGCCGCTGATCGGCGAGCACACCGCCGAAATTCTCGCCGAACTCGATCGGCTCGGCGTCTGAATTCGAACAAGCCCCCAGGAGGAAACATGAGCACGACCAGTCCGCGAAAGCTGCGCCGCATCGTCACCGGCCACGACCGCGCCAACAAGGCCAAGGTCATCATCGACGGCATCGCCGGCAACATGAAGACCAACGCCCCGACATCCGCCTCGATCGCGGTGTGGGCCTCCGACACGATGCCGATCGACATACCCATTGGTGAGATCGGCAGCGAGACCGGCGAGGTCGAGGATTGCGGCGATCGCAAACTGCCGACCCAGCCGCCACCGAACGGCACGCGCTTCATCGTCATGGAGTTCGACCCCGGCGCGGTGGGCGTCATGCACCGCACCGAGACGATCGACTACATCTCGTGCCTGGAAGGCGAGATCGACATGGACATGGACGATTCGACCGTCACGCTACGCGCCGGCGACGTCATGGTTCAGCGCGGCACCAATCACGCCTGGATGAACCGCTCGAAGGCGCGCGCGCGTCTGTCCATCGTGCTCGTCGACGCCAAGCCTCTCGGTTTCGGTCACCCGCGCAAATAAATCTTCTTCTCCCTCCCCCGCGTGGGGAGGGCCGGGGTGGGCGATTCAGTTCTAGAGAATACGGTCATCCCGGGCCTTGTGCCCGGGATCGAGTTTGCCACAACCCGGAGTATTGCCATTGTTGCACCCTGGATCCCGGTGACGAGCACCGGGATGACCAACCTGAATTGAATTTCCCTGGAGGGACGGGGTGGGGGGCTGGAAACGAGTTGCCGCTCACTTCACGACCCGCCAGGATAGTTCGGGCAGTCGCGGGTGATCGCGACGCCGTGCGGGTGGCTCTCGTGCATGGCTGCCGGTGAGATGCGGATGAACTTCGCGCGCTTGTTCAGCTCGTCGAGGTTCTTCGCACCGACATAACCCATGCCGGCGCGCAGGCCGCCAACGAGCTGATGCAACACCGCGCCGACCTGGCCCTTGTACGGCACCTGTCCCTCGATGCCCTCGGGCACGAGCTTCAGCTCGTCCTTCACTTCCTGCTGGAAATAGCGATCGGCGCTGCCGCGCGCCATCGCGCCGACAGAGCCCATGCCGCGATAGGCCTTATACGTCCGCCCCTGGAAGAGATATGTCTCGCCGGGGCTTTCGTCGGTGCCGGCGAGCAGCGAGCCGATCATCACACAGCTCGCGCCCGCGGCCAGTGCCTTCGCGATGTCGCCCGAGAACCGGACGCCGCCGTCCGCGATGATCGGAATGCCCTGCCTTTCCGCCGCCCCGACACTGTCGAGGATGGCGGTGAGCTGCGGCACGCCGACACCGGCGACGATCCGCGTCGTACAGATCGAGCCCGGTCCGATGCCCACCTTGATCGCATCCGCGCCGGCATCGATCAGCGCCTTCGTGCCGTCGGCCGTCGCGACATTGCCGGCGATGACCTGCGTGCGGTTCGACAGCTTCTTGATGCGGGTGACCGCTTCGAGCACCCGGATGGAGTGGCCATGGGCGGTGTCGACGACGATCAGGTCGCAGCCCGCCGCGATCAGCCGCTCCGTCCGGTCAAAACCGTCCTCGCCGACCGTGGTCGCCGCTGCCACGCGCAGGCGCCCTTGTTCGTCCACCGCCGCGTTGGGGTTCTTCTCGGCCTTCTCGATGTCCTTCACCGTGATCAGGCCAACGCAGCGATAGTCGTCGTCCACGACGATCAGTTTCTCGATGCGATGGGCGTGCAGGAGCCGCTTGGCCTCCGATTGCTGCACGCCCGTCTTCACGGTGATGAGCTTTTCGCGCGTCATCAGTTCGGCGACCGGCGCTGCCGTGTTGGTGGCGAAACGCACGTCGCGGTTGGTCAGGATGCCCACGAGACGCTTCGTCTTGGGTTCGACGACCGGCAGGCCCGAGATGCGGTTGCGGCTCATCAGGTCGAGGGCGTCTTTCAGGGTGGCGCCGGGCGCGATAGTCAGCGGATCGACGACCATGCCGGACACGAAACGCTTCACCCGCTCCACGTGGGAGGCCTGCACCTCCGGCTCGAGATTGCGGTGGATCACGCCGATGCCGCCGGCCAGCGCCATCGCGATCGCTAGCCGGCCTTCGGTCACGGTATCCATCGCCGAGGAAA
>CAMDMH010000264.1 GCA_945901835.1 Devosia equisanguinis
CTAGCTGCTGCTGGAGAGGCATGTCCCGTCCGATCCGCTGGTGCTTCCTGGCAGAACCACCACGTCTGACTCGCGGCGAGACGCCTCGCCTCATCCCTCCTCAGGACGAGAAATCCGGCGCGCTGGGACTATTTTGCAAGTGGCTCTTAGGAGTATGAGTATCGGAATACGCCAGTAGGCCTCCCGAGGATCGAACAGTTCTCGCGCAGCAAGCGCTTAAGCAGGCACGATCGGGCTGAAGCCCAGGCCGAAAAGGGCCGCCACGAAGAATAGGCCGGCCTCGCTCTGCGTGAAGAGGAAGGCGGTGAGGGCCAGCGCTTGCGCCCCGGAGCAGATGAAGATCGTATTCAGCCCGCCGAGCTTGTCCGATGCCCATCCTCCGAGTTGGCGGCTGATGAAGGCGGTACCCAGCAGAACCGAGAGCAGCAACGCGCCCGTCGATCGGCTGATGCCGAGATCACCGCAGAAAGCCACCATGTGCTGCTGCGGCATGGCCATTGGTATGCAACAGAGCACCGCCGCTGCACAAAGCAATGCAAACGCGACGTTCGGCGCAAGCCGCATCTGGAAACGAGGCGTCTCCGCGGCGGTCTCGCCGCTCCCCTGGCTGCTTTCGGGCGGCGCCTTCAGAAACACTAAGGCGATCGCTGCCACGACGATGACGACGAAGACCCCATACATCAGCATGGTCTGACGCCAGCCGAAGGCGGATATCGATTTCTCGAACACGGGCGGCCACAGCGCGCCCGCAAGATAGGAACCGCTGGAGATGAGCGCGAGCGCGGACCCGCGGCGTTTGTCGAACCATTGGCTGATGTAGATGTACATCGGCGCATTCACCGCACCGATACCGAGCAACCCGATGAACAGCCCATGCCCGACCAACAGCGGAGTGGAGGCCCCCAGAGTGGAGACGGCAAGGCCCGCTGCGAGCATGATCGACCCGCATATCACGATCGCTCGCGCACCGAAGCGGCGATACATCCACCCCATCAGGACGCCGCCGATACCGGCTCCAAGCCAGGCGATCGAACTGGCTAGCGCCGGGATGGTCCTGACGCCGCCGATCTCGTTGGCAATTTCGGTCAATGCAACAGGTGTGATCCACGCGCAGCCGAAAGCGACGGTGGTGATTGCGAGCACGGCGGACGCGACAATCCACGACTCCCGGCTTTCGACCGTTGTCACTGCCACTTCGCCCCGTCGGGCGCGCTAGCCGTATTCATAGTGGAAAGCTCTCCAGAAGTTCCACCGGATCGCCATAGCGCTTGGCGCACGCGATCACGGCCGGGTCACTGAGCGATAACAGATAGCCCTCGTCGATCAGCGTGCGATTGCCGGCCTTCACCGTGCTGTCGAAGGTGACGAGGTCCATGTGGACGTGCGGCTCCTCCCAGTTCGGCATCATTTTACGGAGATACTTCGATTCCGTCGGTCCATTGATGCCGAAGTGCAGCGCGCCGGGCGAGTTCGGCCCGGCCGGATAGATGTCGAAGCGCGGCGCCCAAGGATTGTGACCGCAACCCAATTCCTCGAGCGTGCCGCCGATCAGGAAATCGCGCAGCACGTCCGCCTCCCATCCGTCACCGTTGACCGCGACGACGTGGTCGTCCTGGAACACGACCTCGGGAGGGTTTTCGAATGGCTTTTCGAACCCCACGCCCCACTGCGCGCGGATTTTCCCCGACAGCCCCACCTTCACGTCCGGATCGTTCCCGAACATGAAGGGGTCGTAGATGTTGGGGCCGTGAGTGGCGATGTAGTGAACGTAGCACCCATCCTCATCAGCGCAATTGCGGCCCCGCCACCGGTTGTCTGTCTTCATCCGCTGCCGCATGGCGTCGCTGAACGGCACCCGGAAGTCGGTGCCGCGCGGGTCGGTGATCCGCATTTCGAACGGGCCGTCCTCCGGGTAGAGCCGGTGCGTTGCGCGAATGAGTTCGCCGACGATCTCGACGGGGAAACGTGCCTGAGGCGTGTTCCACAGGTCGATATTGCGGAAGAATGTGATCTTCACCCACCGTTGGCCGTGCTTCCGCCGCAGGTTCTGGCAGAACGGATCGAATACCGAAGCAAACCACGTCGAAACCACGAAGGTCGCTTCTTCGACGAGAGGGCGCACCTTGTCCGGCACGGCAACGTAACGGGTCGATTCGCCCATTTACGACGTGAATGTCGCGCCGCGCGACTTTGCTATGCCTCGCACCGCCTCGATCACGCGCGGATCGAGCAGTGGATCGGTGAGCATGAGCACTTTGTCGCCGGGGCGAATGCCGAACACACGATGGAAATTGTCGAGCGCCTGGATGTAGTCGCAGGTGCTGGCTTTGCCGTAATCGACCGGATGCGGCAGGCCGCGCCGGGTGCTCGATTTCATGATGTCGGCGACGCTGCTGGAAACGGCTGGCATGACGCTTTCTCCTCGTGATCGACTGCCCGTTGAAGCCGCTCATCGGGCCCCGCGGAACGTCGAATGTGCTATTCGATCTTGGCACCGGATGCGCGGACCGCGTCGCCCCAGGAGACGAACTGGGATTTGATGAAATCGCTCAGCTCGGCTGGGCTCGTCGGGGCAGCGCGCGCACCCCTTTTCAGAAGATCGGCTTGTAGCGCTGGCATAGCCATCGCCCGCGTCACGGCTTGATGCAGCTTCTCGATGACGGCTTTCGGCGTGCCGGCTGGTGCCATGAGGGCGTCCCAGGCCGTCACGGTGAAACCGGGCAGGCCGGCTCGCTGGCCGTCGGCACGTCCGGCAGTAGCGGCCAGCGCGCTCCAGTAGTCACGGCGAGCGCCTTTATGTTCTTCGCCTCCACTTGAGGCACGGCATTCGCCATGATCTCGATCATGAACTGGATCTGACCGCCGACGAGATCGGTCAGCGCCTGCGCGCCACCGCGAAAATGCACGTTCTGGAACTCGACACCGGCCGCCTTCTTGAACATTTCGGTCGCCAGATGCGACGAGGTTCCGTTACCGGCCGTGCCGGCATTGAGCTTGCCGGGATTGGACTTGGCGTAGGCGATCAACTCCGAGAGATTGGCAACCTTCAATGATGGATGCACGACCACGAGAAGTGCGATCTCGCTCAGCCGCGAAATCGGCTCGAGATCCTTGAGCGGATCGAACCCGGTCGATTTGTAGAGCGTGTGATTGATCGCGAGGGTGCCGTTCGTGCCGTAGACGAGAGTGTAGCCGTCGGCCTCCGATTTTGCGCCCGCGGCTGTGCCGATGTTGCCGCCGGCGCCCGCACGATTCTCGATGACGAATTGCTGGCCGAGTGCCTCGCTGATCTTGTTGATCTGTGTGCGCGCCAGGATGTCGCCGCCGCCACCTGCGGGAAACGGCACGATCAGCCGGATCGGCTTGTCCGGGTAATCTGCGAGCGCGGGGCTGGTCGATCCGATCGCCAGCGCGGCCAAACCGGCGAGCACGGTTCGGCGATCGAGTAGCCGCGCGAGACCTTTGGGCATGGAGCTTCCTCTGGGCATGTGGCGCTTCTTCGGCACCGTGTTTCGATGGAGCCCGAATGTGTACAGACTTCGAAGCCTAGTCAAACACCTGTGACCAACAAGCTGTGCCCTCGCAGGGGATGCCGAAGATGGCCTTGGGTCCGGCGCGCGCGCCGTGCTCGCCTAGACCAGTACCCTGACGCTCGCCGACAAGCAGGCAGCGTTCGACAGGCTGCACGCCGCTGTCATCGCCATGCTGGACTGTCCGCTGTCGGGCTCGGCCAACCGCGCGCTTGATCTTGGACAAGACTTTCGGTAGCGCCATCGGCAGGAATGACGTGGCGCTGGTCGTGGTGCCAGCAGAACCCGAGGATGAGAGCCGTGACCAGCTCCAAGATCGTGCTTATCGACCGCCACCCCGGCCGTTCGGCCCAGACCATCGGCACGGCCCGCTGGCTCGGCACCGATCCCGACCTGATCCACGAGCCTTCGGTCGGCGTCGTCGGCACCAAGGGCGACAGCCAGTGCTACCTCGGCGTGCTGGCGAAGGTCGAGGCGATCCACGAAAAGCTGAAAGCGCGCATCGGCACGGGGCCGGGGCAGCTCAAGCTGCGTCTCGTCCAGCCCGAGTACACGATTGCGACCTCGGACGGCATTCGCAACGGTACGCGCGAAATGCGCTACTCGCTGATCGGCCGCGAGGTGACCAACGACTCGATGTGCGAGCACCTGGAGGCGACGGGCCTCGCTGGCACCATCGCGGTTGTTGCTTGTGACAAGCCACCGGTCGGCACGCTCGCGGCCCTGCTCGAGCACAACCAGCCGTCGATCATGATGTCGGACGGAACGATCCGGCCCGGTCACGATCCCAAGACGGGTGAGGCGCTCGACATCGTCAGCGCCTATCAGGTCGCCGGTCATCCGGATGCAGCCTACCGCCATCACATCGCCTGTCATGCCTGCCCCGGCATCGGCAGCTGCGGCGGTATGTTCACCTACAACACCATGCAGACGTTCATCGGCGTCGTCGGCATGCAGCCGCTGCACATGGTGGCGCCACCGTCGGACGATCCGCGCCGCGTGAACGAGTTCCCTGCCGAGCTCGTCGAGCTTCTCGCGCAGATGATGGCGAACAACTTGCGCCCGCGCGACATCGTCGTGCGCGATTCGATCCGTAACGCGATGATCGTGTCGATGGCGGTCGGCGGCTCGACGAACGTGACGCTGCATGCGCCGGAGATCGCGCGCGCAGCCGGCTATGCCGACTTCTGGAAGGACATCATGACGCCGGAGGAGTTCAACCACCTCTCGCAGCATGTCGTGCCGGTGCTCACCGATGCGCGGCCCTACGGCAAGTATTCGATGCTCGACATCGACAACGTCGGCGGCGTGCAGGTGATCGTGCGCGAACTGCTCGACGCAGGGCTTCTCAACGGCAACGTCATGACCTGCACCGGTGAAACGCTTGGCAAGCAGGTCGAGCGCCTCGGCGCGAAAAAGCCCGACGGGAAGGTGATCTATCCCGTAGCCAAGCCTTACAAGCCGACCGGCGGTTTGCGCGTTCTCGGTGGCAACCTCTCGCCGGATTTCTCCGCGATCCTCCAGCTCGCCGGCGTCGAAGGCGGGCTCGAGGACAATGTGTTCCGGGGCAAGGCGCGGGTGTTCGCGGGCGAGCAGGGATTGCTCGACGCGCTCGACAAGACGCCCGAGATCTTCGCCGATCACGACATGGTCATCGTGCGCTACGAGGGGCCGAGCGGCGCGCCGGGGATGCCGGAAATGCTCGATTCGACGTCGCGCATCACGACGTTGTGCCGCGAGAAGGGGATCACCATCGCGCTGATGACCGATGGCCGCTTCTCCGGCGGCTCGGTCGGTCTCGTCATCGGCCACGTTGGCCCCGAAGCCGCTCTCGGCGGCGCCATCGCGCTCATCGAGGACGGCGACGAGATCGTCGTCGACCTCAACATCAACGAGCTCAACTGCACCGCGCTCTCCGACGTAGCCACGGCCCAAAAGCGCAAGGCCGCATGGGACAAGATCGTTGCCGGTAACGGCGGTACACATCCCGATTGTGGCATCGCTGACACG
>CAMDMH010000265.1 GCA_945901835.1 Devosia equisanguinis
GTGCGTATTGCCGCCCCTCACCCTGACCCTCTCCCCGCACGCGGGGAGAGGGGAATTCGACGTTACTTCGGCATTTCGACGGCGACGAGCATCGTGACGACGGAGTTGCCACGGTTGATGATCTCGCGGCTCTCGCCGGCGGCGATGTAGCAAGAATCGAGCGGGCCGAGCACCGTCTCCTTGCCGTCGATGATGATCGTGAGTTCTCCGGCGAGGATCGTGTAGGTCTTCTCGACGGGGCCCGCGTCAGGGCCTGCGCCGCCGCCGGGCAGGAAGTGCGACAGGCCTACCGTGAAGTTCTTGATACTCTCGGGCTTGTTGATCAGCGCAAACGACGTGTAGCCGCGGTGGTTGGCGGCCTCATAGGTCTTCGCGTCCTTGAAGCGTTTGACTTGCATAGTAGGTTCTCCAGGGTTCAAGCGACCGTAGGCTGGGTCAAGGCATTTGCCGCGACCCAGCGTGTTCCGCGCATGTGGTGTGCTGGGTCGCGCTACGCTTGACCCAGCACTACGATATTTGCGCCCCAAATGCCTCAAAACTTCGCGCCCTTTTCGATGCGGTAGTTGCCGCTCGGGTCGGTGATCGCGACGAGGCGGATGATGCAGCCGTCGCCGCGGTCCCAGTTCCAGGGGAAGAATGCGAACGTGCAGCGCTTGCCCGTGACCTTGTCGAGGTCGCCGCCGACGTTCTCGATGCCGAGAATGCCGTTGGTGAAGAGCTTGCGGTGCACCGGCTCCCACTCGGGGTGGTCTTCCTTCCAGTCGCGACCGCCGGACCACTTGAGATACTCGGCCTGCAGATGGGGATGCAGCGGGCCGTTGCGGTGCGGGCCGATGGCGGTGGCGAGCGGGTGGTCGTTCGCCTGGGTGTCGTGGCCGACGACCTTGACCTTCTTTTCGACGAACCAATCGCCGGCGGACTTCACGAAGCCGGGGCACTTGCAGAAGTAGTCCTCGCTGTCCTCGTACTGGTGATGCCAGCCGGTGTTGACGATCACGACGTCGCGCGGGCGCACGATCTTGCCGGCAGCCTTTTCCAAGTCGTCATGGCCGATCGGCTCCCACATCTTCTTGGGGATCGAGACGACGATGCCGGAGCCGAAGAAGTGCGGCAGCGGCACTTCGTCGATGAAGGGCGTACCCTGCACGACGTGGGCGGGCGCATCGATGTGTGTGGTGTTGTGCATCGAGGTCGTGATGCGCTGCGATAGGACGCCCGACTTCGCCATGTAATGGATGCGCTCGATCTTCACGTCCTCGAAGTACGGCCAGTTCGGAGACTGGTACCCGAAGCGATGCGACAGATTATAGAACTCGAGCCCCATCTCGTTCTTGAGGTTCTCCTCGAACGGGACGCCGCGGATCTTCTTGACCAAAGGGTATTTCCTCCGTGAGGCCGGCGGGTCCGTCCCGACCAGGGAGACCGTGCGCCGGACAGCTAGTGCATGACAGATGGCGGCATTGTTAGCCCCCCGGCAGATCGGCCGCAACCGCCCGCGGTCAGGCTCCTCGATGTTGACAGGGGCGGGCAGGCCACTCACAAACGCTGCCAATCCTGCACATCTCAGAGATTTAACTATGAGCGCGAAGCCCGAAGGGCTCGACACAATCGTCGACGACCTCGTCACCGTCCGCGATTGGTTGAGGTGGGGCGTCAGCCGCTTCAACGAGGCCGAGCTGTCGTACGGCCACGGCACGGCGAATGCGATCGACGAGGCGGCCTTCCTGATCCTGGAAACGCTGTATCTGCCGATCGATGCGCTCGAGCCATGGCTCGACTGCCGGCTCACCAGTTCGGAGCGGCTGGCTGTGCACGACATTCTCGTTCTGCGGGTGGAGACCCGAAAACCCGCCTCCTATCTGACGGGAACCGCCTACATCCAAGGCCACCGCTTCGCGATCGACGAGCGGGTGATCGTGCCACGCAGCTTCATCGGCGAATTGATAAACGGCGGCGATCTCGACGAATTGATGCCCGAGAGCGATGGCCGCATTCTCGACCTGTGCGCCGGCTCGGGATGCCTCGCGATCCTCGCTGCGTTGCGGTTCGGCGAGGCGATCGTGGACGCGGTCGAGCTGTCGGCTGACGCGATCGAGGTCGCGCGGCAGAACATCGCTACCTACGAGACCGGCGAGCGCGTGACGGTGTTGCAGGGCGACCTGTTCGCCCCCGTCGCTGGGCGTCGCTACGATCTCATCATCGCAAACCCGCCCTACGTCGCCGCGGCTGAAGTGGCGGCGTTTCCAGCGGAATATGCAGCCGAGCCCATCATGGCGCATCTGGGGGGCGCCGATGGTCTCGACCTCGCGCGGCGGATCCTGGCCCAGGCAGCGGGGCATCTGAAGCCCGGCGGCACGCTGGTAATGGAGATCGGCACGGGACGCGACATCCTCGAAGCCGAGTTCCAGCGGCTCGAGTTCGTGTGGCTCGACACGCAGGAGAGCGAAGGCGAAGTGCTGATGATCGGCGTGCAGGATCTGCAAGAGGCCACGCTTCCGCGCATCAAGCCGAAGGCATAGCCGATCGCCTCCGACGACGGCAGTGACAGCACGACCATTTCCATGTCATGCGGCTGGGGCACATGGGTATGGCGACTGCGTTTCTGATCGGAGGGGACCGCCGATGAGTGCTGGATCGACAAGCGTGAGAATCCGCGAGACCCTGTTGACCATGGGGCCACTGGTCATCGGCCTTCTGCTGGTTGCTGCCGCATTCTGGGCGGCCGGGAAGTTCATCACGCCGCCACCACCGATGCATCTGGTGATCGCTACGGCGACGAAAGGCAGCCCCTACTACAAGATTGCCGAGCGCTACCAGGAGCATATGGCGCGCAACGGCGTGCGGCTCGAACTGAGGGAGACGACGGGATCGTTCGAGAACCTGCGTCTCCTGAAGGACGACGGGGCTGGCGTGCAGGCTGCGATCCTGCAAGGCGGCATCATGGCGGCCGGCGAAACGCCCGGCCTCCTGTCGCTCGGCCGTATCTCGTACGAGCCCCTTTGGATCTTCTACCGGGGCGAGCAGCGACTGGACCGGCTCTCGCAGCTTGCGGGCAAGCGCATCCTGGTTGGTCCACAGGGCGGGGGAACCCAGTTCCTTTCGACACGCCTGCTGGCGGCAAGCGGGATTGCGGCCGAAAATGCAACTCTGGTGTCGATGGAACTGCCGGACTATGTCGATGCGCTGGCTTCCGGGAAAGCCGACGCCGGCTTTCTCGTGCTGGCGCCCGACGCCCGTACGATCCAGCGGCTCTTCGCCGTCGGTGACCTCAAGCTGATGAGCCTGTCGCAGGCCGACGCCTATTCGCAACGGTTTCCCTTCCTGTCGCGGATCGAACTCAAGCAGGGGATCGTCGATTTCGGCCGGAACATTCCCTCGGCCGATACCTCGATGGTGGCCACGCTCGCCGCCGTCGCTGTGCGCGAAGATCTGCACCCCGCGCTCGCTAACCTCCTGACGCAGGCTATCCTGGTCGAGCGGAGCCAGCCGCTCGTAGGCCCCAATGGCGAGGCGCCGATCTTCCAGCGCCTGGCCGAGAGCGCCAGTGCATCCGATCCGGAAATGGCGATGTCGGACGAGGCGCGCCGCGCGTACCGCACGGGGACGCCGTTCCTGCAACGGTATCTGCCGTTCTGGCTCGCGACGCTGGCCGACCGGATGATGGTATTGCTGCTGCCGATCGTCGGTGTGCTGCTGCCCATGCTGCGGATCGGCCCGATGCTCTACTCGTGGCAGGTGCGGCGGCGGCTGCTCTACTGGTATCGCGAATTGCAGTCCGTGGAGGAGGATATCGGGCCCGATGCCGACGCTGAGACGATCAGGCGCAAACGCGCTCGCGTTGAAGAGATCGAACTGGCGGTGAACGAGATCCCGCTGCCGCTAACGTTCACCAATCAACTGTACGACTTGCGCGCCCACATCGACATCGTGCGCCGCCGGCTGGGCGAGTTGCGGGACTTGCGCTCGAGCCAGGCTGCGGCTTGAGCCGTATCCGATCAGACGCTATCGCCAGAGGCGATCAGGTCTGATCGGATGGAACTACTTTGATCTTTGACGATTCCAGCGCCGCCCGAGCCCGCGCGAAAAATCTATCGTCGCTTCCTGCTACTTCAGCCCCGCCAAGGCCTTCTGATAGAAACTCATGTCGAGGAACTTGTCGGGCGCTGGCGGTGTGCCGCCCCACTGTCCTTCCATCTCGGCGCGCAATGACAGCACGGTCTTGAAGCCTTCCATGTTGAAGGCGAGGTCCTTGGCAAAGCCGCCGGCCTTCTCGTCGAGGCCCATCTTGTAGCTGGCGTCGGCAATGTCCGGGGCGAGCTTCAAGCGGTCGGCGAGAAGCTTTACGACCTCCTCCTTATTGGCGGGATCGATCGCCCAGCGGATGCCCTCGATGTTGGCTTGCAGATAGCGCACGAGCAAATCCTCGTTCGCCTTCGCCCAACTCTTCAAGATCCACACGCCGCCAGCCTGATAGGGACCGACGATGGCGGCCGGCGAGCCGAGGCTCTTGAACTGGCCGGAACGTATCACCTGGATCGAGAACGGCGGGTTCATCATGGCAGCCCAGGCGTTCTGTTTGTTGTCGCGCATCGCCGCGAGACGCTGCCCCGTGCCGCCGGCCGGAAACACCTGATAGTCCTTGCCGCGCTCCATGCCCTTCACCTTGAGCATCTTGTAGAGCAGGAACGCATAGGCTGTGTTGACCGCGTCGACCGCGACCGTCTTGCCCTTGAGATCCTCTAGCGAATTGATCTCGGGCTGAACGATCAGCAGGTTGAGACCGCCGTCACCGCCCATGACGATCGAGGCTTCGACCTTGTCGTTCTCGATCTGGGCTACAGCGTTGTCGACGGCGGCATGCGCGATCTGATAGCGGCCGGCGGCGAGGCCGTGGCGCAGTTCGTCGGAGTTCGGGGTGTTGACGACCTCGACGGCGATGTTGTGCTTTGTGAACAGACCCTTGTGCTGGGCCGACAGGATCGCGAGGTTCGACAGGCCGGGGAACAGGATGATCTTGAGCGGTGCCTGTTGGGCGTGGGCCGCGCCTGTCGTAGCGAATGCGGCCAGCGCTGCCGCCAAAACTAGACTTCTCCGAGCCTGCTGCATCTATATTTTCCCGATCATTGCTGTTTCTTGGAACAACATTCTTAAGCCGAGTTGCGAAAATTGACCAGGGAGTTGGGGCGTGAAAAGGCCACCGCTTCGGTAGGCAGATGCTGCACTCTCCGATTGAACCAATCGACCGCGCCACGCCGCGACGAGACCCGAATGACACGTTCGGCGGCGAACGTTCGCTCCAGAGCAAGTCAGCCTTGCAGAAGCGAGGCAAGAATATGATGATCAAGCTGACAATTCGCCCACAGACCGGCGGACAAAATGCAGGAAACTCCCGACGTGATTACCCCGTCATCACCTCTGCCGGCCTGACCGCGGCGATCGACCGGTAGGGTCGTGGCGCGGTTGCGACCGCAACGCGGGCGAGGCGCTCTATGTTCTTGGCCAGATCGAAGCGGCGATTGAAGCGCCATTCGTAGGATGC
>CAMDMH010000266.1 GCA_945901835.1 Devosia equisanguinis
CTGCTCATTGCTCCGACGGCAACACCAAACCGCCCATACCAGACAGCCCAAATCCCGATCATCCCAGCATCTTTGCCCAGGCAACAGGCAATCCGCCCAATTATAGTACCTGCGAAGGATCTTCCGGCGGCTTTGGAAACATGCAAGAATGACAAGTGCAACGAGGCGCGTGGGAGCCCCCTTGAGTGGCGGCGGCGCGCACATTCGTAGAGCATCCGTCAGGGGAGTTGTCCAAGATGAGCCTCAACATCAACCGGCTGGCCGCAGCAGTAGCCGGCGTCGTCGCCGGCCTTGCAGCCACCGCGGCCGCCGCTCAGGGTACCGACATCAAGTTTACACTGGATTGGAAATTCGAAGGCCCGGCTGCCCCGTTCCTCGTCGCCATCGACAAGGGGTATTTCAAGGCCGAAGGCCTCAACGTCACCATCGACACCGGCAACGGCTCTCGCGATACGATCACGCGGATCGCGTCCGGCACGTATCAGATGGGCTTCGGCGACCTCAACGCCCTGATCGAGTTTGCCGACGACAAGAAGGATTTCGGCCTCAAGGCCGTCATGATGATCTACGAGCGCCCGCCGTTCGCCGTCATCGGCCGCAAGAGCCTCGGCGTCACCACCGATCCCAAGACTCTGGAAGGCAAGACCCTCGGCGCTCCTCAGGCCGACGGTGCCTTCGGCCAGTGGCCGGTGTTCCAGAAGGTCGCCAAGATCGATATCTCTGGGATCAAGCTGGAGAACGTGGGCTTCCCCGTGCGCGAGCCGATGCTGGCCCAGGGCAAGGTGCAGGCGATCTTCGGCTTCTCGTTCTCGTCGGTATTGAACTTGAAGTCCCAGGGCGTCGCCGCCGATGACATCTCCCTGATCCTGATGGCCGAGAACGGTCTCGACATCTACGGCAACTCGATCCTGGTCAGTAACGAGTTCGCAGCCAAGAACCCCGCCGCCGTGAAGGGCTTTCTGAAGGCCGTCGTCAAGGGCATGCAGGATACCGCGTCCAATCCGGGCGAAGCGGTCGAGTCCGTTCTCAAGCGGAACACGGTCGTCACCAAGGCCGTCGAACTCGAGCGGCTGCAAATGGCGGTGGCGCAGAACTTCGTCACCCCGGCCGTCAAGAAGAAGGGCTTCGGCGGCGTCGAGGCCGATAAGCTGACGCGCAATATCCAGGTACAGAAGGAAGCGCGCAATCTGAAGAACCCGCCGTCATCCGATGCCGTGTTCGATGCATCGTTCCTGCCCCCTGCAGCCGAGCGCATGATCAAGTAGCCTCGAGGCCGTAGGTCGCAGACTGGGTCAACCACGGACGCGCGGCACGCGCGAGCCGGGGGCGACCCAGCATCTCACGGGCCGAGGATGATCGCTGGGTCGCGCTCCGCTCAAGGAGCGCGGCTTGACCCAGCCTACGAGAAGCAAGCAACGGGAAGCGTTGAAAAAAATGGCTGGGGGTTTTGTCGAAGTTTCCAACGTCAGCCTGACCTATGGCGGCGCTGGGGGAACGCTCGCCGTCGATGGTCTCGACATGACGGTCGAGGAAGGCCAGTTCGCGGCGGTCGTCGGACCATCCGGTTGTGGCAAGTCCACCCTGATGAAGCTGGCGACCGGCCTCGTCCGGCCGACCAAAGGCACGGTCCAGGTTGCCGGCAAGCCGGTCACCGGTCCGGTCTCGATGGCCGGCATGGCGTTCCAGAACCCCTCGATGCTGCCTTGGCGCACCACGATCAAAAACGTGATGCTGCCGCTCGAAATTGCGCAACCCCACCGCAGTAAGCTCTCGCGTGAACGGGCAGCCTACACCCAGCAGGCCGAGGATCTGTTGTCGGTCGTGGGCCTAAAGGGCTTCGGCAACAAGTTTCCCTGGCAGCTTTCCGGCGGCATGCAGCAGCGGTCCAACCTGTGCCGCGCGCTGATCCACGATCCCAAGCTGTTGATGCTCGACGAGCCGTTCGGCGCGCTCGATGCGTTCACGCGCGAGGAACTGTGGCAGGTCATGCGCGACTTGCACCAGAAGAAGAAAATGACCGTGATCCTCGTCACCCACGACCTCCGCGAAGCCGTGTTCCTCGCCGACCGCATCTTCGTCATGAGCGCCCGCCCGGGCAAGATCGTTGTCCAGCGTGACATCGAGTTCCCGCGCCCCCGCCCCATCGAACTCACCTACAAGCAGGAATTCAACGCGATCGTGCAAGAGCTGCGCAGCCATATTGCCGAGGCGAGGGCCGCAGCATGAGCACTTCATCCACCACCAAGGGCATCAACTGGACGGCAATCGCCCCCTGGCTCTATGCCTTCGTCATGTTCGCGATCTGGGAAGGCTCGGTCTGGCTGTTCCAGATCAAGCCGTTCATCCTGCCTGCGCCCAGCAAGATCCTGGAAGCGACGATCCAGTTCTGGCCGGCCATCTGGCAGAACTCGATCCAGACGATGTGGACCACGCTGCTCGGCTTCGCGATGGCGATCGTCGGCGGCTTGCTGCTCGGCATTCTCGTCGGCTGGTCGCGGACGATCTATGCGGGCCTCTATCCGCTGATGGTCGGCTTCAACGCAGTGCCGAAGGTCGCCGTCATCCCCGTCCTCATCATGTGGTTCGGCATCGGCTCGATCCCCGCCGTGCTTACCGCCTTCCTGATCGCTTTCTTCCCCATCGTCGTCAACGTCTCGACCGGCCTCGCCACCATCGAGCCCGAGCTCGAGGACGTGCTGCGGGCGCTCGGCGCCAGCAAGATGGACATCATGTTGAAGGTCGGTATCCCCCGCGCGCTGCCATACTTCTTCGGCTCGCTGAAAGTCGCAGTCACGCTTGCGTTCATCGGCTCCGTGATGTCGGAGACCATCGGCGCCAACTCCGGCCTGGGTCACACGATGCTGGCCGCTCAGTCCCAGTTCAACATGCCGCTGGTCTTCGCGGTGCTTCTCGCCCTCGCCGTACTCGGCATCGTCATGTACGTGCTGATGGCCTGGCTCGAGATGCGCATGACCGGCTGGGCCCACCGCTCGTCTATGGGGCAGTAGCCGTAGGTCGGTTCAAACTGGCGCGCAGCGCCTGGCGCGACCCGACAGACAAGAGCGCGCGCAGCGCTCCTGAGTTGCATTCGATCTAGGCGTGGGAAAGCTCCCCACCCCACACGGCAATCCTGCCGCGCCGTCGGCGCACGTGACTTTCTCCCAAGGCTGCCCATAAATGCGGGCAAACCAACCCGGGAGAAACGCCTCACATGCAGCGCTCGACGGATCGCATCCTCACCACTCACACGGGCAGCCTGCCACGCCCGCTCGACCTCCTCCAGATGATCCGCGCGAAAGCGTCCGGTGTTCCCGTCGATGAAGCAGCACTCGCCAATCGCATCCGCTCCGGCGTCGCCGAGATCGTCGAGAAGCAGACCTCAATCGGCATCGACGTCGTCAACGACGGCGAATTCTCCAAGGCGAGCTTCGTCACCTATGCCCGCGAACGCCTTGGCGGTCTCACGCCCCGCGAAGGTATTCGCAGAGCTTGGCAGAACAGCCGCGAGGTCCGCGCCTTTCCCGAGTTCTACGCAGCCACCCTCGGCAACGTGAACCAGCGCCAGATGCAGATGGTCTGCACCGGCCCCATTACCTACAAGGGCAAGGCGCAACTCGACGCCGATCTCGACAATCTCAAGTCTGCCCTGCGCGGCAAGAAAGTCGCCGGCGCATTTATCCCGTGCATCTCTCCGTCCAATATCGAGGACTGGAACGCCAACGAATTCTACAAGACAGACAACGAGTACGTCGAAGCCATCGGCGAAGCGATGCTCGAAGAATACAAGGCGATCATCGACGCCGGCTTCATGGTGCAGATCGACGACCCGCGCCTCGTCTCCTACTACATGGTCAACCCCAAGCTCTCTATCAAAGAGGCCCGCAAGTGGGCCGAGCGCCGCGTCGAGCTTCTCAATCACACGCTGCGCGGTCTGCCCCGCGACAAGATCCGCTACCACACCTGCTACGGCATCAACATGGGCCCGAGGCTCCACGACATGGAGCTCAAGGACATCGTCGACATCGTCATGAAGATCAACGCTGGCGTGTTCTCGTTCGAAGCCGCGAACCCGCGCCACGAGCATGAATGGAAGGTCTGGAAGACGACGAAGCTACCCGACGGCGCCATGCTGATGCCGGGCGTCGTCACCCACGCCTCCGTGCTGGTCGAGCATCCCGAACTCGTCGCCGAACGCATCGTGCGTTTCGCCGGCGTCGTCGGCCGAGAGAACGTCATCGCCGCAACCGACTGCGGCTTCGCCACCTTCGCCGGCTCCGACGAGATCCACCCCTCGATCGTCTGGGCGAAACTCGAAGCCCTCACCGAAGGCGCCCGTCTCGCCAGCAAGGAATTGTGGGGCAAGAAGTCGTAAACCGGTTTGATCGACAGTTTCCGGTACCCGGTACTCGCTCTCCGCTCCCCTCCCCCCTTTTGGGGGAGGTGGCCCGTGGGGCCCGTCGGGGAGCCAAGAAATAGGCTACTCTGCCGCTCGAGCCGCCGCCCCGTATTTGCGCTCGGCCATCATCGCCAGGATGTCGTCACTTTTCGGCGCGAACCAGCGCTCCATCCGCATGCGATAGCCCGCCGCGTTCATGCCGAGCAGCGGCTTGCCCGTGGCCATATCGTCGAGCGCTTGCATATAGAGGCGCCGGATCTTCACGATCTCGATGTCGCACGGCAGCAGGAACTCCCGCGTTCTGTCGGCGATCGGCCCCATCGACTCCTGCACCGCGCAGTCCTGGATGCCGAGGCCTTGCATTCCCGTGTAAGACTTGCCCGCCCCCTGCGCGGCTCGATCAATCATGTAGTCGTTGGACTTGTTGAGCACGGAGATGTCGGTCCCGGGATGGTTCACCGTATGAATCCATTTCCCGCCGCGCACCTTTTCCAAATCCTTCTCCGTGAGCGGCCCGTCGAACCGGAACTCCGTGCTGTCGAGCATGCTGTGTTCGTCATCGATCGGCATCCACATATGCGCCGCCGGCGCAACCGCCGAGATGATCTTGTGTGCCGGCATCAACAGCGCGTTGGTGTTCCAGTAGATCCGGCCGTCGCCCATGTCGCGGCCAGTTGCGGTGTAAAATCCGGCATCGGTCTGCTGCACCTCGTAGAGCGTCGGCACGATGGTCCGGCTCACGTGCGAGGTCTCGCCCTTGTGCAGAAACGTGAGGTGCGCCGCGTCGAATCCGCCTTCCAGCGCCTGCAGCCAGTTGCACTCCTGAATGTGCCGCGTAGAAAGCCGATGCGATGTCGGCACCAGCGTCCAATCCAGTTCCGAAAACGCCGGCTTCAACTTCGGCGGCCCCATGTAAGCCCACACGATTTCCGCGCGCTCGATGCAGGGATAAGCCTTTATCTTGAGCTGCTGCTGAATGTTCTCGAGTTGCGCTTCATACCGTCGGTTCATAATCTCGACTCGTGTTGCGTGGGTGCGATTCCGCTGATCGCCAGATCGTGATTCCATATCTCCATTGATTCGATGGAGGTCTGGATGACGGTGCCACTCGAGATCCGGCGGGATCGAACACCCGCGGTGCT
>CAMDMH010000267.1 GCA_945901835.1 Devosia equisanguinis
CAACCACAGAGGATCACCGATGCGCTTGCCCAACCCGCCCGACCCGCGGCAACGATGGTCTGCGGGCCGCACACCAGGCGGCGATGCCCGCACCTCACCCCGCCATCGTGGTAGCCTCAAGCCGGCTCCCGTGAGAAAGTCAGGCTAAGCATCTGCGCACGGAAACGGGAAGCACAGCAGGAAAATAATAAACCCCGTGCCTACTTCTGAGCATAAAATTGTATCTACCCATCGAAGTGTCTCACCCGAGTGTGACACCACCATGACAGTCCGAACAGAAGCGCAACATATGCGATTGTTCTGGCTGGGGGATTTCGAAATTTGGCTGGGGAACTAGGATTCGAACCTAGACAGGCAGAGTCAGAGTCTGCAGTCCTACCATTAGACGATTCCCCATGCCGGGATCGGGCGGAGCGTGTAGCGCCGCCGGACGAGGGTGTCTAACAGCGCAGTGCACCCGTTGCAAGCGATTGATAGGCGAATGTCTGGATACGCCCGCTATTGCCCGCAACGGCCGGATTTCCAGGGTGAGCGACACACTCCCGCACGCAACGCCACTGAGCCGGAGACATGCTCTGAGCCAAGTACTCAATACGCATTTCCGCCTGCTTCAAAGCCACCCGCGACGCCGGAAGTAGGCGTAGAAGCCGATCGCCGACGCGACCATCAGACCCAGCGCCATGGGGTAGCCCCACTCCCACGCCAGCTCGGGCATATTCTTGAAGTTCATCCCGTAGATCGACGCGATCAGCGTCGGCGGCATCAGCATCACCGCTGCGACCGAGAACAACTTGATGATCTGGTTCTGCTCGATCGTGACCATCCCGAGCGTCGCATCCAGCATGAAGTTGATGCGATTGGTCAGGTAGTGGATGTGGTCGCTCAGCGACTGCACGTCCTTCTCCTCCGTGCGCAACCGCTGGCGGACCTCCTCGACGTCCTGGCGGAGGACGACGACCTGCGAAAGGTAGGTGACGACGCGGCCCAGCGAGAGCAGACTTTCACGCACCCGCGCCGAAATTTCGCCGACACGCCCGATCTGCTTCAACGTGATGTCGTACCGGCCGGTCCTGCTGCGCTGTCCGCCTTTCATGTCGAAAATCGTCTGCGCGATCTTCTCCGTCTCCAACTGCAATCGCTCGATGAGATAGGATTCGCGATCGATGATCGCCTCCAGCAAGCCGATCATCACCGAGACGGGCGAGTCGCACGGTGTATCGCCCTGGTTGGCGCGCGTCAGAAACAGGCGCATCGCGCGCGGCTCGGCGTAGCGCACCGTGATCAGGTGCTTTTCACTCAGAACGAACGTGATCGCGGTACTCTGCGGCTCCGGCGTATCGACCGCATAGATGATGTTCGCGGTCATGTAGTGAGCGCCGCGTTCGAAATAGAGCCGGCTCGAAACCTCGATCTCGGCCATTTCCTCGCGTGTCGGCACCTGGATGCCCACGAGTTCCTCGATCTGTTTTTCCTCCGTCCGGGAGGGATTCACGAGATCGATCCAGATCGCGCCGTCACAATCGCGAGGACGCCGCTCGGGTTCGGTACCCGCAGCAGTAACAGTTCCTTCTGACTGCCCGGCACGGTCCGCCAAGCGAGGGTCCGATGGTTCTTCACGACCGAGCGTTGGAGCCGCGACCTCGGCCGTTGCCCCGGAAGTCAGCTGCCGGGCAGCGAGCTGCCCGCCGACATGTTCATATATCGTGATCAAGCGGACGGTCTCCGGCGCTCGTGCTCATGCTGCTTCCCGTGCCTCGCCCGCCTCATACAGCAACACCGGCCCACCGCCAGTGGCAAACTCGGGGGCTGTTGCGCTTTGCCACTAGCGCGGCTCCCGTGCAACGGTACATTGATCGAAGCCTTTCCCGTCAAACCAGCCTTGTCAAACCAGTCTCGTCAACCCAGACAATCCCGGAGGTGAGATGCACTTCGGCGTACGATTGTTCGTCGGCACCATATTCGCCGTAATGGGAATGTCATTCCTGGCGACGACGGGCGTGCTGATCTGGGAATACTCGCGGGCGGACTGGCTGGCGTTGGCGAGCTTCTACAGCCACCTCTTCCTGTTCTTTCCGACCTTCGGAATCGTCACCCTGCTGGCCTTCTATACGCCGGCTTGTGTGCTGACCGATATGTATTGGAAGACAGGGCCGGACGCGATCACGGGTGGCATATGGCGGTTCCTCGCGGGATTCGCAGTGCTGGTTGCCGCTTCGATCTGGATCGCCGGCATACTGCAAGGTGCGGGCGAGCGATCAATTTTCGAAGTCGAGCCCGATCTGCTGCGGCTCGACAAGGGCTTTCCGGCGGATTGCCGGACCCGCGGGGATTGCCAGCGCCTCCCGATCCTGCAGGCGATCGAAAACGTGCGCACCGTCAGCCAATCGCGCGTCGGCCTCTCTGATCTCGCCCGCAACTGCCGCCCCGACGCCTTGAAGGACACGGTGCCAGCCATTGCGCCGGCCAAGCGTTACTGCTTTGCGTCCACGCCATTGCCCGCGAACTTCAACGCCGCAGGAGACGTGCTTCGGATCACGGATGCGGAATGCTGCCGGTCGCAGCTGCTGTTCACGGACGCGGTGAGGGAACTCCACGGCAGTCGCGGCGGCGCATCGCTGACGGGGATCGTCCATTCCTGGCTGCTCCCGTTCAAGATCTTCTTCGCGCTCGTGCTCGTCGCGATCAGCTTGCTGCTGGCGTTCCGCCGCCTGCGAATGGAAAAGGACTATAAGCAATACCTCGACGGGATCGAGCGCGGCGTGCTGATCGGGGCTGCTGCCATGATCGTCTATCCCATCATGAGCCACGCGTTCGTGCAGTCGGCAGCCCTCCTCTATTTCGGCGGAGGCCCATCCGGCGGCTACCGGTCGGTCGCACCGCTGTTCAGCTTCGCGCTGGGGATCTGGGGGCTCATCTTGCTGTTCTATTTCTACCGCCGGCAGGAAGAGAGCGTGCAGAATCTCGCGCGGATCGGCGGCATCGTCGGCAGCGCCATCGCCGTTGTGAAGTATGACCAGATCATCGACTTCTGCGTGCGCCTGTTCGGCTCCGGCGCGAGCCACCTCAACATTGCACTGCTTTGCTTAGCCGCGCTCGCGACGGCCATGCTGCTGCTGAGGTGGATGTCGCGGGAGGAAGTCGTGCCGGCGCAGCCCCCCCCCGCAGCGATGACCGCGGACGCTCAAGAAGCATCAGATCAGACGTGATGCTACCGGCGATCGACCGATCGGATAAAACTGCTCTATTCTCGTGTAGCTGGAGCATCTTTAGCCGATTGGAGAAACTCGAATGCGTTTCCGTCCAGTCGGATGATGCTCTCTTCATCCGATCCACGCCAACTCAGGCGATGAGCCCATCGAGCGCCGCGACGCTGCTGCTCGAAGGGAACACGGCATCGGCCAGCGACTTGTCGGGAATGCCGACGTGATCGCGCAATACGCCTTTCAAAACGCTGCGCAGATCGCGCGTCGGTCTGAGATCGCGCGCCTGATGCAGCGCCTTCTCGGAGAGACCTGGCCAGTCTGCGATGACCCGGCCGCCCTTCACGCCGCCGCCGACGAGCAGGGCCGCGGTCGCCGTGCCGTGGTCGGTGCCCTCGGTGCCGTTGACGCGCGCGGTGCGCCCGAACTCGGTGACGACGACGACGACCGTGTCCTTCCACGCCGGACCGATACCCTCGGCGAAAGCCTTGATCGCGGCATCGAGACCGCCGAGGCGATTGGCGAGTTGGCCCTTGATCGCGCCGGCATTGGCGTGCGTGTCCCAGCCGTTGTAGCTCAGTACGCCTATGCGCGGGCCGTCCGCGCTGCCGAGGAACCGCGCGGCGGCTTCGGCCGTGTCGACGAACTCGCGCATCAGCGGCGGCTGCGGCGCGGCTCCCGGCAGCGACTTTGCCGCCGCGGCTCCAATTCCACCGCCTGCGACTTTGTCGAGCGCGATACCGTCGGCGAAGGCCTTGGCGAGGCCCGGGTCGGTCTCGGCGTAGAGATCGGTCAGCCGCGCGATGTTAGATTCCCGCAGCGGAATGCCGAACGTCGGCGGGATCCAGGTCAGCACCGAAGCCGGTCCGCGCATCACGAGCGGCACGACAGCGCCCATCGCGAGCCCCTTGGCGGAAGGTCTCGCAAGCCCGCCAGGGTTCGCCTTGGCCTCGACGGCCAAACCGGCGACAGCACGGTTGAGCCAGCCATCCTCGACGCGGCCGACGCCGGCAAGCCCGCTTTCCAGCACATCCTGGCCGTCGAAATGAGAGCGCTCGCGATAGGGCGTGGCAACCGCGTGAACGATCAGCGCCTCACGCTTCAAATAGAGCCCGTGCAGGTAGGGCATGGCGGGATTGAGTACGAAGAACTCATCGAGCGGCAGCCCCGCAGCATCGCCCGAACGTGTTAGCGCGAAACGGCCGCGCAGGCGCTCGAGATCGGGATCGCCGGCTGGCGAGGCGAGCCACAGCCCGTCGAGCCCGCCACGCAGTACAACGGTCAACAGTCGCGGATCGCGCGCGCTCGCGCTGGCTCGCCTCGGCAGGGCGCCCCAGAGCGACAAACTGACCGCGCCACCGAGTAGTGAGCGCCGGGATACGAGATGGCCTTCCTTGCATACAGTCATGGGCTATCTCCTCAGGAATTCCGGACTCATGACCAGCAGCTCGAAGCCCTGCTCGCGGGCTTCCGCCCGCTCGATGGCGAGGCGGGCCGGTTCCGACAGCGCATCGCCGAACAGGTCGGCAGCGACCGCGCGAGGGTCGAGCTTGCGGTCGACATCGCGCGCCACGCGCTCCGCGATCCGCAACCGTTCCCGTACGGCAGACGGCCCCATCCAGGCGTCGTCGTCGTCGGGCCAGCCTTTAGGCGACGGCGGCCCCCATAGGGGCTGGCCGATCGCGGCGGCGATACGGATAGCCTCGGGCGGCCGCTGCTTCAGATCGAACGCGCGGATCATCGACACGACGAAATCGTGCGGCGGCACGACCTTGCGGGCCGGCGCCGTCCAGCATTCAGGCGACGTCGCCAGCGCGCGCGCCACAGCGGCGAGATCGCCATCCGTGGAGCGGAACGTCGCGGCGAGGCGGTCGACCAATGCGGCCGGCGGCTGGTCGGCGACGAAATGACGGGCGAGCTTCGTCGCGATGTGGCGCGCCGTAGATGCATGCCGCGCCAGATCGGCAAGCACCTCTTCCCCCATCCGGATGCCGCGCTCCTCGTAGCGCTTCCCGAGTACGGTGAGCGCGCCGGGCTCATGCCGGTTCGGCGTGAAGATGAAGCGGCCGGGCACAAGATCTCCACCGCCGAACTGAGCGGCAAGACGCGGATTGGATGCAGCATTCGCCGCCAATTGTGGATCGGCGACCGACCAGCCGGTGAGGATGCTGGCGAAGTTCGTGACATCGGACTGGGTGTAGCCGCCCGCGACGCCCAGCGTGTGCAATTCCAGGATCTCGCGCGCGAAATTCTCGTTGAGCCCCTTACCCCGATTGCGGCCGGCGGGACTGTTGGGGCCGATCGACTGCGCATTGTCGAGATAGACGAGCATCG
>CAMDMH010000268.1 GCA_945901835.1 Devosia equisanguinis
TACGAAGCCACCGCAGGCATACCCGTCCTCGGCCTTCCAACGCGCGCCCTGCTCGACCGCCTCGCTCGCAACACGCCGACGCGATAGCCGCGATCAAGTCTTCCCGCCGTCTTCCAACATCGCGTCGAGGCGCGCCTTCTCGGCCGTAGTCAGCGGCTGGAGCTTGGCCTCGCGAACGAGCCTGTCGCGGCGCACCTTCATCAACAGAAACATCAGCGTCAGCAGCAGCATGGCCGGCGGCCCGAGCCATAACAGCAGCGTCGACGCACTGACGGGCGGCCTCAGCAGCACGAATTCACCATAGCGAGCGACGACGTACTTCGTCACGGCCGTGTCGCTGTCGCCCGCCGAAAGGCGCTCGCGCACCAGCAATCGCAAATCCCGCGCGAGCGGTGCGTTGGAATCGTCGATCGACTGGTTCTGACAAACGAGACAGCGCAGCTCCGCCGACAGCGCCCGCGCGCGCGATTCGAGCTTTGCGTCCGGCAGCACCTCGTCGGGCTGCACCGCCAGCGCAGGCGTTAGAGCGAGGAATGCGCCAACGATCAGCATGATGAGCGATGTCGCCACCCGTGAAAGGAAACCACTAAGCTCGAAACCAACACCAACCCGCCTCCCTCCCCCTTGTGGGGAGGGGATCGGGGTGGGGGGTAACCGGCGCATTGCAGAAAAGTGATGCGCGATTTCCGTGCTCATATCGTCACTCCGCCGGTACGGGACCGGACCGCAGCCGCGCACGCTGCGGCGCGCCGATCCGCAATCGCCGGTCCGAAAGCGAAATCATTCCGGCGAAGAACATCACCAGGGAACCGATCCAGATGAGCCGGACGAGCGGATTGAAATAGAGCCGCACAACGTATCCGCCACCGGCCTGCGCGTCGCCCAGCACCGTGTAGAGATCGCCGCGCCACGACGCGTGAATGCCGGCCTCGCTCGTCGTCTGACGCGGCGCATCGTAGAGCCGCTTGGCTGGATTGAGCTCGCCCACGGGCCGCCCGCCACGCGTCACCTCGAGCACGCCGACGTCCTCGCGATAGTTCGGCCCGCGCCGCGGTGCCACCCCCTTGAAGGTCAGGCTGTAGCCGCCGATCTGTGCCGTCTGTCCCTCGCGCATCACCAGCACCTGCTCGCTCTGGTAGGCCGACATCGACACGATACCGATGGTCATCATGCCGGCGCCTGCGTGCGCCAATGCGCTGCCCCATACCGAACGCGGCAAGCCCGCGATCCGCTGCAGCGCAGTCGCTAACGGCACTGAGCCGAACCGCCCGCGATGCGCGATTTCCGCACCCGCGCCCGCGATCACCCAAAGCCCCAAGCCGATTCCGAGCGGCGCCAGCCAGGGCCCGCGGCCACCGATCGCCATGGTCGCGACGATGCCAGCGAAAGCGATCGCCGCCGCCCACATCAGCCGCTGCATCGCGCCGTAGAGATCGCCCCGCTTCCACGCCAGGAACGGCCCGAACGGCACCGCGACGAGCAGCGCCAGCATCAGCGGCCCGAACGTCGCATTGAAGTACGGCGGCCCGACCGAGATCTTTCCGCCGGTCACGGCCTCGAGCCCGAGCGGATAGAGCGTGCCGATCAGCACCGTCCCGCAAGCGACCGTCAGCAGGACGTTGTTGAGGACGAGCGCGCCTTCGCGGCTGATCGGCGCGAACAGCCCACCGGCCTTCAGCGTCGACATCCGCATCGCGAACAGTGACAGCGCGCCGCCGCAGAACACCGCCAGGATCATCAGCACGAACGTGCCGCGCGCCGGATCGACCGCGAACGCATGCACGGACGTCAGTACACCCGAGCGCACCAGGAAGGTGCCCATCAAAGACAGCGAGAATGCCAGGATGGCGAGCAGGATCGTCCAGACCTTGAGCGCCTCGCGCTTTTCCATCACGACCGCGGAATGGATAAGCGCGGTCGCAGCGAGCCACGGCATCAGCGAGGCGTTCTCGACCGGGTCCCAGAACCACCAGCCGCCCCAGCCCAGCTCATAGTAGGCCCACCACGATCCCAGCGCGATGCCGAGCGTCAGCATCATCCAGGCAGCCAGCGTCCAAGGCCTCACCCAGCGCGCCCACGCCGCGTCGATGCGGCCCTCGATCAGCGCTGCGATCGCGAATGAGAACGAAACCGATAGTCCGACATAGCCCGCGTAGAGGAACGGCGGATGGATCGCGAGCGCGGGGTCCTGCAGGATCGGATTGAGGCCACGCCCTTCGATCGGCGCTTCGGCGAGCCGCAGGAAAGGGTTAGACGTCAGCAGGATGAACAGCAGAAACGCCAGCGCGATGGACGCTTGCACAGCGAGCACGTTGGCGCGCAGCGTGTGCGGCAGATGTCCACCGAAGGCCGCGACCGCGGCGCCGAACGACGCGATCATCAGCATCCACAGGACCATCGAGCCCTCGTGGTTCCCCCACACGCCGGATATCCGGTAGATCAGTGGCTTCGCCGAATGCGAGTTGACGTAGACGTTCTCCACCGAGAAGTCCGACACGATGTAGGCGTGCATCAGCGCGAAGAACGCGAACAGGATCAGCGCCGCCTTTACGATCGCGGCAGGCACCGCGAGAGCCATCAACTGGTCGCGCTGCACGACCGACAGACCCGCGAACTGCCCCGCCGCTAGCGGGGCCAGCATCTGCACCAGGGCGACCGCGATCGCCAGCGCCAGCGCGAAATGTCCGAGTTCTGCGATCATGGCTTTCCCGCACCTTTCGCCTTCACCGGATCGTCTTTTCCGTGCTGCCAGAGCCCCTGCTCTTTGAGCGCCTTGGCGACCTCGGGCGGCATGTAGTTCTCGTCGTGTTTCGCCAGTACCGTGTCGGCGCGGAACACACCGCCCGCATCGACGCGGCCTTCAGCGACGACGCCCTGTCCCTCGCGGAACAGATCCGGGAGCACGCCGCGATAGGTCACCTCGATGGTCGAGCCCTTGTCGGTGATGGCAAAGCCGACGTCGGTGCCGCCACCGCGCTTGATCGAGCCTTCGAGCACGAGCCCGCCGAGCCGGAACCGCTGGCCGTCCTTCACCTTGCCAGCCTTTACGTCGCTCGGCGTGTGAAAGAACACGATTGTATCGCGCAGGGCCGTCATCACGAGAAGCCCCGCGATCATGAGCACGATGACCCCACCGCCGATCATGATCCCCCGGCGTTGCTTACGCGTCATTGGATAGCACCACTTTTCGCGAATCCACGTCTTTTCTTCTCCCGCGTGGAGGGAGGAAAACGATGGAAGCCATCGCTGCTCATGACTTCAACCCCAGGCCCTTGGCGAAAGCATTGAGCTGGCTGAGTGCCTTTTCGTCGCCGGCCAGCGCCTTGCGTGCGTCGGCAAGCGCCGCCTCCGCTTTCGCCAGATCGCCGAGCACCGTCCACGACCGAAGCAGTTTTTGCCAGCCCTCGATATCGCGACCGTTCGTCTTCAATCGTTCAGCCAGTCCATCGACCATCTGCCGGATCACCTGCCGCTGCTGAGCTTCGGGTAATCCCGCAACTGCGTCGGCTGCCGTCTCTTCGGGTTTGGCCGCGCCACCACCGCGCCGCTCCTCGATGGCCTCCAGCCGCTCTAAGAGGAAAGCGCGCCAAGGAGCTTGCGGCGGCGTGTCCTGCGCGAGCTGGCGATAAGCCGCTTCGGCCTCGTCGAGATCGCCCTCCTGCTCCTTGGCGAGCGCGAGGCCGAACCGCGCCTCGGGCCGCCCCGGCTCGAGCTCGAGTATCCGCTGATAGGCCTTGCGCGCGGTCTCGGTGACGATGCCGTCGTTGGCCAGAACATTGCTTTCGGCGAGCCCCGACAACCGTCGCGTCGTCTCGCCCAGCGTGTCGATCGCGCGCTGGAAGGCGTCGGCCGCCTCCTGATAGCGCTCGAGCCGGAGATAGACAGGCGCCAGCACGTCCCATCCCTGTCCGTCGCGGGGATCGGCACGCAGGCGCGCCTCGACGCGTGCGATCAACTCTTCGACATCGGCTCCAGGGCCCGGCGCCTGGGCAAGACGTTCCGCGACGGGCCGGCCGGGCAGCGCGGGCGAACCAAGGTAGGTGTAGAAGCCGAGCGCAACGGCCGGTATCGCACACGCGACGATCATGAACGCTCGCTCGCTCGACGTCCGCTCGGCTGAACCGACCTTGGCTGCGGATTTGTCGACTTGGGCTTCGGTGGAGGAGCTTGCGAGCAGCCGGCGGGCGATCTCGATGCGGGCGGCCTCGGCCTCCTCAGCGGAGATCAGCCCACGCGCGACCTCGGTTTCGATCTCCGCGATGCGCTCCCGGTAGACGGCGACGTCGGCCGCCGCCCGGTGTGTCGCCCCTTCGCCGACCGCCTCGGCCCGCCGCAGCAGCGGCCACGCCACGGCGAGCACCGTGATCACCGACAAGATCGCAGCCAAGATCCAGAACGAAAGCATCGCGGCTCCATTCACCCGCGGTCCATACCCGCCCACAGAAGTGAATAGGGTCGCACAGCCCCGAGCGCAAGCAGAGCGCTGGTTTGGAGACCGCTTGTCGCGTTGGAGGACGTACCTTTGAGCCGAAGAAGCAGCGCTGCAGCGCACGGGGAGCGCAGACATCAACCGCTACTGCTCCCTATCGGCGTCAGCCGATATTGCTCCCCATCGGCGTCAGCCGATATTGCTCCAAGTGCCGTCCGGATTGCGGCAGGCCGTGCCACGCATGGCCTGCGGCCGCCCGTCGATGTAGACGGTGTGGGTGAACTCCCGGCACGGCTGCGGGCCGCGATAGTACGAAGGACCAGGAACGACCTCGCCGTAGCGGCCGTTGTCGGGATTGCGCCACCGCACGGGCTGATTGGTCTGGCCGCGCTCGAACGCATCCATTTCCGCCTGTTGGGCATAGCGGCGGTCGCGATCGTCGAGCGATCTACCAATTTCATTGCCGACGACACCGCCGACAACCGCGCCGAGCACCGCGCCGACGACGCTACCCTTACCGCGACCCATCTGGCTGCCGAGCACGCCGCCCGCGACGGCGCCGGCGACGAGGCCTTGATCCTGCTTGGGGGCATTGCCGGGGCCGCTGCAGCCAGCAAGAGTTGCGCCGGCTATCGCCACGACGATCAAGTGCTTGAATTTGCTTACCACGTACTTTCCCTCGCCGTCCTGAGGCTCTTCTTTTTTCCGGTTGGCAGATCTTCCCGTAACCCGCCAGACGCACTGAGGCTACCGCTACAACACGTTTCGGCTATGTCCGTCGATTCGGGCGAAAGTTCGATTATCATTTAACGACGTCTGCCGTGTCGCTTCCATCACACAGCGGGCAATTCCAGCAACACGAGCAGACCTCCGAGCGGCGACTCGTCGAGCGAAAAGCGCCCAGTGTAGGAAGTCGCGATATCGCTGACGATCGACAACCCCAGCCCAGAGCCGGGTTTCGTCTCGTCGAGCCGCATGCCCCGCTTGCCGATCCGCTGGCGTTGCTCGGCAGTCAGTCCCGGTCCGTCGTCCTCGACGGTGATCGTGAGCCGCTGCCGCCCGGTCCGCCCCTCGCCCGGCAGAGCCTTCACGGTGA
>CAMDMH010000269.1 GCA_945901835.1 Devosia equisanguinis
GCCCGTCGCGCCTGTGGCCGTCAATTCCCCCGCTGCCAGCGCCGCCGTATCGGCACGGTCGGCCACCAGAACCACGCGCCGACCTGCCCCCCGCGAGCGGAGCTGCGGCAGGCGCGGCCGGATCGACCAGAGCGAGTGCGCGATGTTCGCCTTGCGGTAGTCGAACGACGCGCGCACATCAACGATGACTGGGCGCTGCGCCGCTGGTTGCTGAGCTATATCCGTGGCGCTGATCCTGGCGGGTGCAGCGGGGCTCCAAGCCGGCGCTCCGGTTCGTTCAGGCAGCCCCGCACCTGCAGCGATGCCGCCCTCCAGCACCGAAACGTCGTGTCCGAGCTGAGCGAGCCACTGCGCCATCATCGGTGCGCGAATGCCGTCGCTGTCGGCGAGCACGATCCGAGCACGCATCACACCCACCCATTGATCGGTCGCCTGCACGAGCTGTCCGCCCGGCGCATGTTGGAACCCCGGAGCCGAGCCTGCCGTGAACTCTTCGGGCGTGCGCACGTCGATCAGGAAGGTCGTCCGCATCGCATCGGCGAGCCAGCCGGCGACGGTCGCAGCATCGGTGAAGCGAACGCCGCGGGCTTCCGCGAGAAGGCGCACGTGTTGGACGCGTTCGTCCAGCGCGGGATGAGCGGGCGTCGCCGTGCCATGTCGCCGGTTGGCGCCTCTTTCGAGCTCGAGCCCCGCCAGGAACCAGCCCTGCGTGCCGTTCTCCAGCGCCATTACCGGATTGGGCAGCCCGAGCGCGATCAGCGTCTCCGCCCCGATGATCGAGCGTGTCCGCCCGGCGCAATTCACGACGATCTTCGTCGACGCGTCGGGGACGATCTCCTGGATCCGCAGCGCCAGCTCCCCGTTCGGGCAGCAGATCCCGCCGGGAATGTTCATTTTCTGGTATTCGCTGAACGGCCGCCCATCGACGATCACGAAGCGCTGGCCCGATGCCCTCAATTGCTGCAGCTCTTCCGCTGTGATGCGCGGCGTATGGCGCTTGTGCTCGAGCAGCTCCCCGAATGTCTTGCTCGGCACGTTGACGCCGGCGAACAGCGTGAAGCCAGCGGCCTTCCAGCCATTCGCGCCGCCCTCGAGCACGCTGACATCGCGATAGCCGAGTTTCTCTGCTGCTGCCGCCGCGCGCTGGGCGACACCGTCTCCCGCGTCGAACAGCACGATCCGAACATTGACGTTGGGCACCAGCCGCACGATTTCCGGCTCGAACCGGTTGAACGGCACCGACGTCGAATGGAACGGATGGCCCTCGCCGTATTGGCCGTGCTCGCGCACGTCGAGAAACGCCAGCTCGCGCGTGTCCGCAAGCCACGCCTTTACAGTGTTCGCGTCGACGACCTTTACCATCCGTGATTTCCTCCAGCTCCCGTTCAAGCCTGAGCTTCGATGTTTCGTATCGCGCGGGCAAGCGCAAGAACAGATCGCTCTCGGTCGGCTTTGACGGCGATCTGCAATGCGACAGGTGTGCCGCAGCTCGTGTGCGCAGCGAGCGGCACACTGAGCGCGGGATGGCCAGATACATTGAACGGGCAAGTTTCCGCGAGCAGCGCATTGACGACGGGAACATCGACACCGCCCATCGAGACGAGCCGCGCGCCCTCGACCGGCGGCTCCACCGCGATGGTCGGTCCCAGGATCGCGTCCACTTCGGCGAACTGTTCCGCCATGTAACGCCTCACGTCGACGAGCACCTGGCCTGCTTTCACGATGTCGCCCGGTTCGATCAACGCAGCATAGGAAAGCGACCGGGCCGCGGTCTTCGTGAACCCGCTGGCATGGGCTGGCCAGTGATCGCGCCAGATCTCGAGTGCTTCTCCGCACACGATGGCGCCGTGGATCTCCGCCAGCGCCGCTTGCTCGGGCAGCGCGACTTCGACCAGCGCGTAACCTTCGCGAACGAGCCGCGCCAGCAATTGCTCGATACCCGCGCGGATAGTGGCATCCGCCAGCGAAAGCCGCGCGGGATCGAATCCGAGGCGGCGGATCTCCGTCTCGGGCTCGGCCGGGCTCACGCCACCACTCAGAGCGAGCCAACTTTTCTCTAGAACCTCGATGTCGGCGGCAAGAAGACCGATGTGATCGAATGCATACGACAGCGGCGTCACGCCCTCGACGGAAATGCGCCCGTAGGTCGGCTTCAACCCGAATAGCCCGCAGCACGCCGCCGGCACGCGAACCGAACCGCCGGTATCCGTGCCGAGCGCGAGATCGGCGAGACCGGCAGCAACCGCCGCAGCGCTGCCACCGCTGGAACCGCCGACAGTTCGGCCGGGCGCGATCGGATTGGAAACGCCTGGCGTCATCATGCCGAACCCGGCAGAGTCGCTCGCCACTGTCCCGACGATCGTTGCGCCCGCCTGACGAAGCGTGGCGACGCACGCCGCATCGTGCTCCGCGATGCGATCCGCGTACAAAGGCAGCCCGGCCGTCCACCTGAGCCCGGCTACCGCGATGTTGTCCTTGACCGCGAGGCGGACGCCGGCGAGCGGCCCCTCGCCGCCATGGGGCGACGCGACACGATCGACGAACGCGCCATACGGATCGAGTTGAGCCAAGATCGGATCTCCCCGCAGTCGAGGCCGCGGGGCGGCGGACTGCCGCCGTGCACCGGTGCGAGGAGATCCAATATCACGTACGCGCCAGCTTGCGAGTGGGCGCAGCGAAGGATGGGGCCAGTATCGAGTGCAGCAGATCGATGAAATCCCGGCGCCGGCTCTCGCTGAGCACTCCGGTCACCTTCTGTTCGGCTTCGAACATCGTCGGCAGAAGGTTCTCGAGGCAGGCAATCCCGTCGTCGGTGAGTTTCAGCGTATAGGCCCGCGCATCGGCACGGTTCCGGCGGCGCCCGACGAGACGCCGCGCGCACAAGCGACGCACCATGTCGGCCAACGTGGATCGGTCGATGCCCGTAACGTCGCACACATCTGTTTGACTGGGATCATCAAGCTTCGCGATCGCGTCGAGCACGACGAGTTGGCGGACCGTCAATCCATGGGCGGCCGTCGCTTGTTCGAATTGATGGTCGGCGAACTGGCTTGCCCGATGCAGGAGATGGATAACGCTATTGGAAATGTTGACTGTCTTTACCTTGGCCATGTCTCACTCTGGTCGAAACGAGTTGATCGGTATCGCCGTCATGACGACGGAGGTGACGCATGGATATTGTTGAAGGCGAATGCCCGCTTGACGGCTGAAGCGAGAATTTTACCTCTTACGGACATTGCGTCTGCTGTACGTTCCTGGTCCGCGGAGAGGCAGCTTTGGGAGATTTGAACGATGGCGAGAGTGCGAGAGCCGCGAGGAAGGGCCAGTCTCATCCAGGGGTTCGGCGCATTCGCCTCACGCAAGGAACTCGACTTCGCAGATCTGCTGCAAAAGGCCGGTATCGATGTGGCCGACCTCGCCGAGCCTGACAATGAACTCTCCCTCAATGCGATCGCACGGCTGCTGACGATCGCCTCCGAGCAATCGAATGATCCCTGCCTTGGTATCCATTGGGCCGAAGCATTCTCGCCCGGCGCGAGCGGCATTCTCGGCTATCTCATCTTGAATGCTGCGTCCGTGCGCAAGGCGGTCGCGGCGGTGGCGCGCTACATCGGTCTGGTGATGACGCCACTCGAGGTGACATTCGAGGAGGAGGATGGCATCGGCCGGTTGGCAGTGAGGTTCCCGTCCGAGTTCACCGCGCCGCGCATTCAGTTCGTGAGCTTCGCGATGGCGCTGCTCATCATCCGCCTGCGCAAGCACGCGGGTCAGAACTGGATGCCCGTCCGGGTCGATCTGGAGCATCGCGTTCTGCCATGTCGGGAAAGCGTATTGCGGGTTCTCGGTCCCAACGTTCACTTCGATATGCCTGTCAGCGCGCTCCACATCCGCGAGTTGGTACTCGAGCGCGGCAGTGCCGACGCCGATCAGAGATTGTTCGAGCTGATCCGTCAGTTGGGCGAGCGCATGCTCGACGAGCAAGCGCCCGGCGCTGATATCGTGGAGGCCACCCGGAAGGCGATCGTGAAGCAACTCGAAAGCGGCGCTGTGCGCGTCCGCGACGTGGCCGAGACGCTCGGCATCGGCGCGTCGACACTGCAGTCGCGGCTGGGGGCGGCCGACACGACCTACGAGGAGGTCTTGCTCTCGACCCGCCGTAGACTCTCCGACCTTTATCTGCGCGATACTGATCTGCAGTTGACCGAGATCGCGTTCCTGCTGGGCTTCTCCGAACTCAGCGCCTTCACGCGTGCAGCGCAGCGCTGGTACGGCGCACCGCCGAGCCATCGGCGCGCGGAGTTGCGGGGATGAAGTCGAATCGTCAAACGGAATAGCCAGGTCGATTGGTATTGTCCGTTTGGCGAGACCGCGAACGCGGTCCGGCGCCAGTGCGCCGAGCACGACAGGTGAGACCTCCTGGAGGTCGAACCTGTCGTCCTGAAGAATTTCACTCCCGGTGCGGCTTACCGACGAAGCCCTTGCCAAATCCGGCTTCGTGCGCGGCCCAGCATCCAGCCACGCGGCCCGAGAACAACGACGGCCCCAGCATCGTGCCTTCGAGGCCGGCGCGGCCGTTGATATGTCCGCCCGCCATGCCAGCGACTTCGCCGGCGGCATAGAGCCCCGGTATCGGCTCGTAGTGCTTGTCGACGACGCGGCAGTGCTTGTCCGTCTTCACGCCGCCGAAGTTCTTGCGCGCGAGCGGGAAGATCTGAATTGCATAGTAGGGCGCGGTATCGAACTTCTTCGACGCCCCGAGCGGCTTGCCGAAGTCCGGGTCCTTTGGCAATTTTTCGTCGAACGCCTTGTTGTAGCGTGCCACCGTGTCGAGGAACGCCGATTTGTCGACGCCCATTTTCTGAGCGAGCTCTTCGAGCGTATTCGCCTTCTTGATGAAGGGCGAGTTCTCGAACAGCTCCTCGATCTTGTCGCGCAGCGGCTCGTCCTCGTTCTTGTAGTAGGGATCTGAAATCTCGATCTTCGCGATCATCGGGCGGTCGACAACGGCCCAGGCGTAAGGCGGCTTCTGGGCGAGAATGGCCGGGCTCGCCGAGTTGCCGCCCGACAGCGCTTCGTTGTGGAAGCGGCGGCCCTGCGCATTGATGTAGATGTTGCCGGGAGCGAGGCGGAACACGAGGCCGCGCTTGTTGTCGGGATAGCGATAGTCCGGCGTCGCGTAGACATAGAACCAGACGTGATCCATGTGCGTGAGGATGCCGCCCACCTGGGTGATCATGCGATGCCCGTCGCCGGTCGAGCCGAAGCCGGAGCCCTCGAGCACGCGCTCGTTCGCCAGTTCCGGCTTGTACTGCTTGACCATCTCGACGTTGGAGTTAAACCCGCCCGGCGCCACCACGACAGACTTGGCCGTCACTTCGATCTTGTCGCCGGTCTTCGAATTGTGGCCCATGAAGCCGGTCACGCGACCGGTTTTGTCTTTGGTCAGCGCCGTGATCTCGCTGTCGGGAATGAGTTCGCCACCCTTCGAGCGATACGACGAGATCAGCGCCGTCATCAGCCC
>CAMDMH010000270.1 GCA_945901835.1 Devosia equisanguinis
GGAACACTTCCTGCGCGCCCGATCGGAACATCATCTCGGCGCTGATGAGATAGAACTCCCACATCCGGCAGAAGCGTTCGTCGTACATTTCGGCGATCCTGGCGCGGTTCTTCTCGAAGCGGGCGTGCCAGTGGTTGAGCGTCATCGCATAGTGGAGGCGCAGAAACTCGCAGTCGGTAACCCAGAGGCGGTTGCGCTCGACCACGGGAAAGACCTCGGACAGCGCGGGCGAGTAGGCGCCTGGGAAGATGTACTTGCGCATCCACGGGCTGGCGGTGCTCGGCGGGCTCATGTGGCCGATCGAGTGCAGCAGCATGACGCCCTCGTCCGGCATGAGTTCGTTGACCTTGGCGAAGAACTCGCCATAGCGGGGCACGCCGACGTGCTCGAACATGCCGACGGAAACGATGCGATCGAACTTCTGATCGAGCAGGCGACAGTCGCGCAATTCGATGCGGACACGATCGGCGACGCCTGCCGCCTTCACGCGCTCGTTCGCCAGCGCGTGCTGCTCCCTCGACAGGGTGACGCCGGTGACGTGTACGTCCTCCATCTGCGCCAGATAGATGGCGAGGCCGCCCCAGCCGCAGCCGATGTCGAGTATCTTCTGGCCGGGCTTAAGCCCCATCTTGGCGGCGATCAGGCGGCATTTGGCGCGTTGGGCCGCTTCCAGCGTATCGTCGTCGTTCTCGAAGTAGGCGCACGAATAGAACAGGCCCTCGTCGAGAAACAGGCGGTAGAGATCGTTCCCGACGTCGTAGTGGTGGGCGATATTCTCCTGCGCCTTGCCGATCGGATTGGCCTGCTGGAAGCGCTTGAGCTTGCGCGACACCGCGCCGATCGTACGATGCAATGCAGTCGGCTTTCCGGAAGGCCGGTTCTGATTGACCGATACGAGCGTCAGGAATTCGCACAGGGACGAGCCCGGAAACGACAGCGTGCCGTTCATGTAGGCTTCGCCCGCGGCCAGTTCCGGATTGAAGAACAGCGATTTGTAGAGGGCCGGATCACTCAGCTTCAACGCCGCGGACGGCCCCGGCACCTTGCCGCCGAACGAATGGATCGCACCCTCGGCGTCGGTGACGGTCAACGTGCCGGCTTGCACCAGATGGGTGAGCAGCTTGGAGAGTGGGAACATAGGGACGGAGCCTTGTCGCTGGGGGATCACCGCGGGGCGTTGAGCCAAGGCTAAATGCTTGCGACCGCCGGCGGTCCTGCGCAAATCAATAGTTGCGGTTCCCCACCGCGGCGGGGGTGCGTCAGCCGCTCGAACAGGATTGCGGTAGTTGTGCTGAGCTTCCGGACAAAAAGCCGTAGGCAACGCCCGTCGCGCTCTACTTCTTCCCCTCGATCTGCTTGGCGTCCTTCGGCGGTTCCATCGCCTGCTTGACCTTTTCGCGGACATCGGCCGGGGCCTCGATCACGTCCTTGATGAGCTTGGCCAAATCCTCGCCCCGCATGTAGCGGATGTCGTGGCTTGTCCGCTCCGCTTCCTTCTTGAACTCGGCATCCTCGACCATGGTCTTCGCGGCCTGACGCAAGGCGGCGAGGCGGTCCGCGGGCACGTTCGGCGCGGTCGCCAGCGGCCGGCCGACGGCCACGCCCTTCGTCATGAACTCTGCAATGGCGACGTTGTCGGCTCCCTTCGCCTCTTCGAGCAGGGTCGGCACATGCTGCAAGTCCGGCTCGCGGGTCAGCCCGACCTGCACGATGATGTTGATCAACTTCTCCTTCACGAGACGCGGTGCGGCGGCAACGTAGTCGGCCCACGGGTTGGTGCCGCGACCTTCGACCTCGCCTCGCTCCATCGCGAGATCGATCTCGACGCCACCGGGATAGCCGATGACCAGCTTGAGCTTGGTGCCAAGCACATTGTTGTAGATCGAGGGCAATTGAACCGAAATCGAGCCGGTGCCCGACGTGCCGATCAGGGTCTCGCGGCGGCGCGCATCCGCGAGCGTCTTCGTCGGCGACGTATGCCAAACCGCCATCACCTGGTTGGAGCCGCCCATGTTGGCGATCCACTCGAGCTTGCGCATGTCGGTCTGCAGGCTTTTGTTCAAGCCCAGCGCCTGATCGATCGGGATGCCCTGGCCGATGATCGACACGACCGTGCCGTCCTGCGGCGCGCGGGTCCCCATGTAGTTGGCTGCCTGCAGCCCGCCACCGCCGGGCATGTTGATGACGACCGTCGCCGGCTGGCCGGGAATGTGCCGACCGATGTGGCGCGCGATCAGGCGGGAGAGCGTATCGTAGCCGCCCCCGACCGTCGTGCGGACCACGACCTGGACCTGCTTGCCCTTGTAGAAGTCGGCCACGGGATCGGCAGATGCACTCAGCGGCAGCATCATGCACAACGCACTTGGCATCGCTACAACAATCGAGCACGGCGTGACGGCCCATCTCGGCATCGAAATTCCTCCGCTGCTGTCTTTATCGTTGCGACAAAGGATAGCAGCAGACCGCGGCGCCGGTAAGGTAGCTCGCATCCTCAGAAGTCCAGTTGCCAGGATCTGGCGCTCAACACGAGAAACGCCCGGAACCGTTGCCGGTCACGGGCGCTGCCCTCAGTCCCCCGCTCACAGTCGAGTGCCCATCAGGCCTCGACCGATTCCTTCTGCGTCACGCCGTCCGGCACACCTTCGGGTGCAGCAGGCGTAACGACCGCCGCGCGTGGCGCGAATGCGATCGACGGCTCGACAACCCGATCGCGACGACGCGGCTGGGCCGGCTGGAAAGCCCGGCGCGCATGGAACTCGCAGTATGGCAGACCCGCCACCTTGCCGCGGTTGCAGAAATGAAACTCTTGCGTCTGAGGATCACCGACCGGCCACCGGCAGCTCGCCTCGACAAGGTCGAGCAACGACTTACGATCAGCCACGGGAATATCGAGTTCCTCGTATGTCGACACATAGGGTTCTGCATCGAGATGGCAGGATGGCCGCATTGCGACCGATCCGACCTGCATGAATCGCTGCTTGGCAGGACGGCGAGGCGCTGCGATGCGCGGCCGCGGACGTGATGTAGAAGTGCGCGATGTCGGCGCACGCCCCGACAGACCGAGCCGGTGAACTTTTCCGATAACTGCGTTGCGGGTAACGCCGCCGATCCGGCTGGCAATCTGACTGGCGCTCAGCCCTTCGGACCAGAGCTTCTTCAGTGTCTCCACGCGCTCATCGTTCCACGACATTTCTTGTCGCTCCTTGAGAATCACAGCAGAGTGCTCGCGACGAAACGCGCGCGACCTGCGACAACCGGAGCGACGGCTGCGAACGGCGAACGATCAGCGGCACGACCCAAAGGGCCACGACGCGAACGTGCACACGCACACCGACCTACCCGATACGAGACTGAAAACTGGGGAAAGCAGACCAACGCCCTGCCGTACGCTTGGCAGGAAAACCCGACGCGACTGAACTGCGACTACTCGGGTGACTAGACTTGAACTCAGGGACTCAAGCGCTCGTAGAAACGTTGCAAACAGTGATACCAAGCAACGACCACGTACACGCCGGCCGGCAGGTAGTACAACCCGTCAAGACCCGCAACATTTCGAGCCCCGACACCACGATAGTAGTACATACGGTTTTCGGCATACAAGCCGGACGATGTTCTTTACAGGGTATTGACAGCGTGCTGTTGCGAATCGGTCACGACACCGACCACATGTTCTCTGTATGTTTGAGGAAAATGTGGCAATTCGATGGAACGCCGGTCGCGAATCCCCCTTTTTGTGACGGTTTTCAGCGCGTTGACAGCGGGGTCGCCTGTGCGTATCGGTTTATACGCTCGCTCCGACGCCGCGACAGCGTGTGACGAGTGCGCGGCCTGCGGCGGCCACGGATAATCCGTCAAGGGCATAATTGCCCTTGGATTCAATGATTTGAGCCGCCACAATGGGCGGCTTTTTTGATTTGCGGCGAGGGGATCGTCATGTCGAACAAGGCGGGCACGTCACAGCATTCCGGAACGCCCGGCGGACCTTCGGCCGCCGTCATGGCCACCTATGCGCGCCAGGACGTGGTGTTCGAACGCGGCGAGGGTAGCTGGCTGATCGACACCGACGGCCACCGCTATCTCGATTTCGGCAGCGGAGTCGCCGTCAACGCCCTCGGCCATGCGCATCCCCGGCTGATCGCTGCGGTCACCGAGCAGGCCGGCAAGGTCTGGCACACTTCCAACCTCTACCGGGTCGCCGGCCAGGAGAAGCTCGCCGAGCGTCTCGCAAAGGTATCGTTCGCCGAGCGGGTGTTCTTCTGTAACTCGGGCGCTGAAGCCTGCGAGGGGGCGATCAAGACAGCGCGCCGGTACCAGTTCGTCTCTGGGCATCCCGAGCGCTGCGAGATCATCACCTTCCAAGGCTCGTTCCACGGCCGGACGCTGGCGACCCTGGCTGCCGCCGGCAACACCAAGTATCTCGAAGGCTTCGGCCCGGACATGCCGGGCTTCGTGTGGCTGCCCACCGGCGACCGCGCGGCCGTCGAAGCGGCGATCGGTCCGACCACGGCCGCGATCATGATCGAGCCGGTGCAGGGCGAGGGCGGCGTTCGCACGATCCCGGCCGAAGACCTAAAGTGGCTCCGCGAAATCACGACGAAGCACGGACTGCTGCTGGTTCTCGACGAGGTGCAGACCGGAATGGGCCGCACGGGCAAGCTGTTCGCGCACGAATGGGCGGGGATCACACCCGACGTCATGGCTGTCGCCAAGGGCATCGGCGGCGGGTTCCCGATCGGCGCGGTGCTGGCTACGGCCGAAGCCGCCAAGGGCATGACCGCAGGAACGCACGGATCGACCTTCGGCGGCAACCCGCTGGGCACCGCGGTCGCCAATGCCGTTCTCGACGTGATGCTGGAGCCGGGCTTCCTCGACGAGGTCCAGCAAAAGGCGTCGCGGCTCCATCAGGCACTAGCGCGCGTGAAGGACGAGCACCCGGACCTTTTGCTCGACATCCGAGGCAAGGGCCTCCTGACGGGCGTACGTCTCGCGCCTCCGGTCGGCGACGTCGTGAAGGCGTGCATGGCCGAGAAACTCCTAACCGTGGGCGCCGGCGAGAACGTCCTGCGTCTACTGCCGCCACTCAACGTCACCGATGCCGAGCTCAGCGAGGCAGCAAGCAGACTTTCGAAAGCACTTTCCCATGTCGCAAAGGCGTCCGCCTAAGTCTCGACCGGCCAAGTCCTCCGTAACTGTTGCCGGTCCGCGCCATCTCATCGATCTTCACCTGCTCGACGCGTCCACCGTGCGCCGCATCGTCGACGATGCGCACGAGATGAAGCGCGCGGGTAAGCGCGTGCCTGCCGCCATGCGGCCGGCCGGTATCGAGGATGCCGTGCTGGTGATGATCTTCGAGAAGCCGTCGACGCGGACGCGGGTGTCCTTCGACATCGCCATGCGGCAGCTCGGCGGCCAGACGATCGCGCTCAATCATACCGACTTGCAGCTCGGGCGCGGCGAGACGATCTCCGACACCGCGCGCGTGCTGTCGCGATATGCCGATGCGGTGATGATCC
>CAMDMH010000271.1 GCA_945901835.1 Devosia equisanguinis
CATCGAGCCGCAGGAGTGAGGGAGTAGGAGGCAGCAGGCATTAGCCGCTGCGTCGGCTATGCGCGAAGGCGGCGTTCGTGGGCTAATCCAATCGGCGAACCGCTTCGGCCGAGGTCGCGACGATGCGGCGCAGGAAGCGGTGGACGTGGGCCATCTCGCTCTCGCTCATGCCGGCGAAGAGTACGTCGTTGGCCGCGCGGACCATCGGCGTGAGGCGACGCAGCGCTTGGCGGCCTTCCGCGGTCAGCCGGATGTCGACCGCACGGTTGTCCGTCTTGTCGGTTCGCTTTTCGACGAGCCCCGCTTCGACGAGCTTGCCCACCTCGGCGGTGACGTGAGGGCCAGCGACGTGCAGATGCTCTGCGATCGCGCGGACGCCAACCGAGGCTGTTTCTCCCGACAAGCGGCGGATCGCCAGCAGCATCGCGATCTCGGAGCCGGTGAGACCTGTCGCCTTGCCCAAACCGCGGCGCACCGCGAGCATGCCGGATGCGGCCGCGAAAAGATCCGCCACGAAATCGCGGAACGCGGCGTCGTTGCCAGCGACCAGTAGCGCCTCTACGCCGATAGTCAGTTCCCGCAGCTCGCCTGCCTGGGCTTTACCCGGCTCGGCTTTGCCTGCTCCCGAAGCGGCACTCGCAGCAGCTGGCCGCTCCGCCTTCACCGCGGCGCGTCTCATGTTTCCCATCGCCCAGCCATCACATCCTCTCGGGGCCGCATGCACCCGTCTTGAATAGGTAAGAAACTTATGCGTTATGACGCTGGACGCGACAGGATTCAAGCCATTCCGCTTTGATCCACGACAAATCCGGGAGTTGATGATGCTTCGTACCGGCGCCGACTATCTCGAGAGCTTGCGCGACGGCCGTCAGGTCCTGATCGGCAAGGAGCTGGTGCGGGATGTAACCACGCACCCTGCTTTCCGCAACACCGCTCGCTCGTTCGCCCGCATCTACGACATGAAGCGCTCGCCCGAGCACATCGACGCGATGAGCTATGAGGAGAACGGCGAGCGGCACTCGGCGTGGTACATCATGCCCCGCAGCAAGGCCGATCTCGCCAAGCGATCGGAAGCGCACGCCCGAGTCGCTCAATGGACCTACGGCCTGCTCGGCCGCAGTCAGGATCACGTCTCCACGTTCGTGACGGGCATGCGAATGATGCCCGAGATATTCGAAGAGGGTCGCAAGTGTTTCGGCGAGAACCTGATCAAGTACTACGAGCACATGCGGGACAATGACATCTTCGCTTGCTATCTCGTCATCACACCCCAGGGCGCGCGCGATCCAGAGATTTACAAGCGGCAGGCGACCGCCAACGCAGCGCTCAAGGTCGTCGCCGAGGACGACAAAGGCATCTATCTCTCTGGCGTGAAGATGCTCGGCACCTCGGCGGTGTTCTCCGACGAGGCCTGGATCGGCAACATCCTGCCGCTCGCGCCCGAGCAGAAAGCGCTGTCGGTGACGTGCGCGGTCAAGATGAATGCGCCGGGGCTGCAGACATGGGTGCGTAAGTCCTACGAACAGAACTCGATCAGCCGCGTCGACAACTACTTCTCCTCGCAGTTCGACGAGACCGACGCCGTGCTCGTCATGGACCGGACGTTCGTGCCGTGGGAGCGCGTCTTCGTGATGGACAACGCGCAACTCTCGCGCGACATCTATTTCAAGACGCCCGCACACATCATGGGTAATCACCAGTCGATGCTGCGGTTCGCGGAAAAGCTGAAGCTCGTGAACGGCATCGCGCACAAAGCGGCGGAGCTATCGGGCGTCGGCCACATGATGCCGGTGCAGCAGAACCTCGGTCGGCTGATGGCTGGAGAGGCTGGTCTGCTCGGAATGATCGCGGGGCAGATCGAACAGCCGGAAACGCTGCCCAACGGCTACATGCACGTGAACCGCCGCTTCCTTTATGCGGCGCTGCATTGGACCTCGAACAACTACGCCGACATCGCCGAGAAGGTTCGAGAGATGCTGAGCGCGGGCCCGTTCCAGATCCCCGCTGACGCGTCCGTGTTCGAGGACGCCGAGCTGTCGCAGATCTACGAGGATAACTGGTCCGCGCTCGGCGCCGGCGCGAAGGACCGCTTCAAGTTCATCAAAATGGCTTGGGATCTGCTGGGCTCTGACTACGCCGGCCGGCACACGCAATACGAGCGTTTCTACGGCGGCCCTCCGTTCCTCAACGACATGTATAACTATACGTGGGCGCCTTGGGCCGATCGGCGCGCGACCGTGGACAGCATCCTCGCCGACATGCACTTGCCGACCCCGAAGGCGAAAGCGGCGGAGTAGTCCAGAGCCACGTGGACGCGCGCACAGCGGTTTGTCAGCGGCAGCTCCGTCGTGAAGGTTGGCCTGCGGGCATGCAAGGGGCCGCGCCCCTTGCAACCCTGGCGAGGGCCGCTGCCCTCGACCCGCGATTTTCGACACCTGCGTCACGATCAGTCGAAGCGCTACTGCACGACGAGCTCGATGCGGCGGTTCCTGCTCTTGTTGGTCGCGGAGTCGTTGGGCGCGAGCGGCCGGATCTGACCGAAACCAGTGATCGAAAGCTGGGATAGGCCGACGCCGGCGTTGACCAGATGTTGCCGCACCGCCTCGGCGCGACGCACCGACAGCGATTGATTGCGGTAGTAGTCGCCGTCGGAATCGGTGTGGCCTTCGATCATCACGTGGATCGCCGCACACTGCCTGAGCGTACGCGCCAACTCCTCGAGGGGCTCAACGCCCTGCATGGGGAGGTTTGCGCTGGCGAAACCGAACTGAACGACCGCCGACTTCGCGATCGCGGCCGCGCGGACCGGACATAGCGCTGCGTCGGCGGAACCGGCGGGTTTCAGCGAGGCCTGCACCTCGGTGGGAACAACTGCGGGCTGGACCGGGCGGTCCTCTTCGACCGGCGGCAGAAGAAGCGATCCAGGCGCGGCGGTTGCGCCGACGTCACCTTCAATCTTAATTGCCACCGCCACATCCTGATGTCGGAGTTCGGCCGGCGCCTCCTCGATCTGTGGCCGATCAGGGGCCGCATCGTCGCCCGCATCACCTGTCACGGCAGCGGCTGACACCTGCGAAGTCGATGTCGAGTTGGGCGGGTTCTCCGGCAAGGTTTGGGCGTCGGTCGCAGCGGGACTTTCTACCTCGACGCCTTGGGGAGCTGGGGCGGTTTCGATCGAGCCGGTCACGATGACCGCACAAGATATGTGCGAAGCCTTTGAACACGAACCGCTGTCGGCGGTACTGTCGGCTATCTGCGACCAGTCCGCGCTCACGGATAGAATTACCATCGCAAGCGTCGCGGCCAAGAGTTGCGCCTCCACGAAGCGGCGCTTCGGCGGCACGCGGATAGGTGCGGGAAGCCGTGCTGGCGCATCAGCGCGGATCGCGGGAGGGGCAACCGCACACGGCGCTTCGATCGTCTCGCTGGCCTCGACCGGCGTCACTTCAGGCAGTGTCGCGATAGGCAGAGCGACAGGCAGAGCGACAGGGCGATCGAAGATCGTTGCAAGCGAGATCTCCGCCGGTGCTTCAAACGCAGCTTGGGGTGTCGCGACGATCACGGCCTCGCCATGCGTCGAGACGGCGTCGGCATCAGCCTCCGCCTCGTCATGCGCCCACGCGGTATCGGCATCGGCCGCGACCAGCTCGGATTGCTGCACTTCGACCATCGCCCGAGGGGCGACTTCATCCGTCTCGGCCATGCTCGTCCCGGTCGCGGACGAGGACAGGTCGACGGCCTCGCCGATCGGGTCGTCGGCAGGGGCTTCTTCGTCGACGGCCGCCTCTTCTTCTTCGCTCATCGACGGATCGACGTCATCGTCGGGAACCCAGCCGGTTACCGTTTCGTCTTCAAGCTCGGGCTCGCCATCGCTTTCCACATCAACGTCGATCCCGGCTTCACTCATGGCTTCGGCCGGCGCCGCCGGCTCGCTTGCCAGGGTCTTTGCCGAGACGCCTTCCGCCTCCTGCGCGCTCGGCATCACTGTGAGCGAAGCTGCTTCGGAAACCTCAGCGGCCTCCTGCCTTAGAGGCTGCGGGGTCGGCTCGTGCAGCCCCTGCCGGACGGCTTGCGTGTATGTAAGCTCGATTTCGATCCAGCGCGGCTTGGTGAACCAGCGGTTCGTCCGGCACGAGACGACCCGCTTCTTGGGCAGGATCAGCTTCCACTTCTTGCGGGCTTTCCTGATCCGGATGATGATTTCCGTGTCCGTCACATAGTACGAACTCTTGGGATACTTCTTGGACGGAAACTTGAACACGCGGGTCAGCGAGCCGTCCTCGAATGTCGGGCGCGGCGCGCGCTTCTTCTTCGGCTTCGACGGAGCGGCAGCGGGCGCGTCTAATCCGGCCGCATCGATCGCGACGTTTGCATTCCGCGACTCGTCGCCGGGCTGCTGCGAGGGCAGCTCGGGAGACAACTCGGAAGAATGCGGCGCGTAAATTTCGTTCATCGGATCGGTTGGCATGACAAAGTCGCAAGTGCTTCCCAAGGCCATCTGCGACGAAGATGGGGATTCCCCGTCCGGGTCAATCGCTCCGGAAGCGGTGTTCATGCCCGCCTAGCCTATGGCTGGAGAGAAGCTCGCTCAATCAATGACTTGTATTGCCCGCATCCACATAGATACCGGATGTTTTCCACGGTTATCTCGGGATGAACGCCGGCGCTCGGCATGCCGATGCGCCCCATCATGGATTGCGCTAGCTTGAAGCCGACTCGATCCCTCGCTGCAACACCACGGAGCCGGCACGTCAATGACCATAGAACTCCATCATGCGGGCATGTCGGTATGCTCGGAGAAGGTGCGTAGCCTCCTCGCGGAGCGGAATACACCGTTCGTGTCACACCTGCTCGATCTGCGTGCGGGCGACCAGCAGAAGCCGGAGTACCTGAAGCTCAATCCGAACGCCGTGGTGCCGACGATCGTGCACGATGGAAGCGTGGTGATCGAGAGCAACATCATCCTGGAGTATCTGGCCGAAGTTCTGCCCGGGACGCCGCTAACGACATCGAGCCCGCTCGGGCGCACCAGGATGCGGTACTGGACGAAGCAGCTCGACGAAGGGTTGCATCAACTCACCAGCGTGATCAGCTTCGCGATCGGCTTTCGCTACCAGCTTCTCGCCAAACCTCGCGACGAGGCGCTGATGGTGCTCAACAAGATCCCCGATCCGTACCGGCGCGACCGGCAGATCGACATCTACGAGAACGGCGTGGCGTCGTCGCATTTCGCGCCGGCCATCCGCCGCTTCGACAAGATGCTGGCCGACATGGAGAAGGATCTCGGCAAATCGTCGTGGCTCGCGGGGGCGGACTATTCGCTCTCCGACATCGCCTTCACGCCCTACGTGAACCGGCTCGATCAGTTGCAGCTTGCGCACATGTGGGACAAGAGGGCGAAGGTGGCGCAGTGGTTCGAGACGGTCAGGGCGCGGCCTTCCTTCGCTGTGGCTTACGACGGCTTCATGGCGAAGCCGGTGCTCGACGTGATGCGTGACAAAGGCAAGGAA
>CAMDMH010000272.1 GCA_945901835.1 Devosia equisanguinis
GCTCAACCAGCAGCGGACGTCGGAGCTCGCCGCCGCGTTCGTCTATGCGGGTAGTGCGATCGGCGCGTGCTTTGCCGGCGATCTCGTCTCGCTGTTCGTGTTCTGGGAGGCGATGGCGATCGCATCGACGATCGTGCTGTGGTCGAACGGCGCACGCGCGCGCGGCGCGGGGCTGCGCTATGCGGCGATCCACTTTCTCGGCGGCGCGATCCTGATGGCGGGGATCGCGGGTGAACTCGCCTCGACCGGCTCGCTCACGTTCGGGCGGATGGACGTGAGCACCGTGCCCCGCTGCCTGATCCTCTTGGGCTTCCTGATCAATGCTGCAGCGACGCCCATATCGGCCTGGCTGCCCGATGCCTACCCGCAAGCCTCCTGGTCGGGCATGGTATTCCTGTCGGCATTCACGACCAAGACCGCCGTCTATGTGCTGATCCGCGGGTTTCCCGGGACCGAGATCCTCGTCTGGATCGGCCTTGCCATGGTGTTCTACGGCATCGTCTACGCGATCCTGGAGAACGACATGCGGCGCATCCTCGCCTACTCGATCGTCAATCAGGTCGGGTTCATGGTGGTGGGCGCCGGTATCGGGACCCAGATGGCGCTCAACGGCGCTTCAGCGCACGCGTTCGCGCATATCATCTATAAAGCGCTGCTGCTGATGTCGGCAGGCTCTGTGCTCTACATGACGGGCAAGTCCAAGTGCACCGATCTCGGCGGATTGTTCAGGACGATGCCGGTGACGGCGGCGTGCGGGATCGTCGGCGCGCTGTCGATCTCGTCGTTCCCGCTGACGTCGGGCTTCGTATCGAAGTCGATGGTGATCGAGGGCGCGGCCCAGGAGAACTTGAAGATCGTGTGGTTGCTGCTGGAGGCCGCCTCGGCCGGCGTTTTCCTGCACGCAGGCATCAAGTTCCCCTGGTTCGTGTTCTTCCAGAAGGATTCCGGACTACGCCCCTCGGAACCGCCTTGGAACATGCGTGCCGCGATGATCGGATGCTCGGCGTTGTGCATCGGCCTCGGTGTCATGCCGCAACTGCTTTATGCGCTGCTGCCCTTCAAGGTCGACTACGCGCCATACACGACAAGCCACGTGATGGCGCAACTGCAATTGCTGCTGTTCTCCGGCCTCGCCTTCTTCCTGATGCTCGACCTGCTGAAGCGCACGATGACCATCACGCTGGACGTGGACTGGTTTTGTTGGCGGCTCGGCCGCGATGTGATGGCGAAGCTCGACAAGTGGGCGGGACACGCGTGGGATAGTTCAACGCAGAAACTCTCCGCGGCCTCTCTCGCTGCACTGGCGCGGCTATACCGCTATCATGGTCCAGACGGCGTTTTCGGCCGCACGTGGCCCACGGGGACGATGGCGTTCTGGATGACGGTAATGCTGGGGGCGTACCTGATCCTGTCTTACCTCTGAAGATTTTCCCCGGCGGCAGGTGGATTTTCCGCGTGATTCTACGTGGTCTCCACTGACCTGCTCGAATTTTGAGCACGCAATTCCGGGATTTGAAGGCATTTCCCGTATCCGTGTCAGGACGCCATCAGGAACTTCGGGTCCAATGGTTGGGCGTCGCGCGCTGGGGCGCGACCACAACATACCGGGGATAAAATGGGCAATCTCTTCGCCGTCGTGTTTCTTGGATCCTCGGCAGTCATGTTCCTGAGCGTGGTGGTGATGGGCATCATGCACTGGAGCGAAGAGCGCAATGCGGACAAGCCAGCCAAGTCGAGCTGAACATTCGCTCTCGTTATCAGCGAACGGCCAATTCACACCTCGTAGCCAAAGGTTCGACCTCGGAGCCAAGTCTCGCTTCTCAAGCGACGACGGTCGCGCCGGGCATCAATCTGGCTTGGGGATATCCGTACTGCCAACGTCTTGGACAGGAGACGACGCTTATGCATGCTCCTTCGATACAAGCAATCATTCTGCGCGCGACTGCGAGCTATCTCGCAGTCCTCGCTCTTTCGGAAGCGAGTTTGGCACAGGCCAATCTGGCCGACCGGTCGACGGGTCCAACCTTGGGTGGCTTCTTCAATGATATCTCGATATGGGGGACAAACCATCCGGGCGCGGCTATCGCATTGAGCGCGGCGGTTCTGCTGGCGATCGGCATGGCTGTCTACAGCCGCTTCACGAGTAAGGGTCCGTAGGCGCGGGCGGCTCTGCGAAAACGATCGCGAAGCTGGCGCCGCCGAGGCGCGAGCGACTGATCTTCAGTTCTGCGTGGTGCAATGCTACGGCTTGCGCGACGATCGCGAGCCCCAATCCGGCACCTTCGGCCTTGGTGCTTCCGCGGGCAAACGGCTCAAGCAGCTTGGAATGATCTGTTTCAGCGATCCCCTTGCCCGCATCCTCCACCGCTATGCGTGATCCGGGTCCGATCTCCACCTCGATCAGCGCGCCCTTCGGCGTGTGCTTGATCGCGTTCTCGATGAGATTGCGGATCGCTTCACGCAGCGCAAACTTGTCGGCGAGCATAAGCGATGGACCATTCGTGCGGACGGTGATGCGATGGTCCGTTTGCATCGCCCATTCAGTCATGCTCGCCGCTATCGCGCCGGCGATCTGCGCCAGGTCGACCTCGTGGAACTCTGGCTTTCCAGCGCTCTCCAGCTTCGCCAGCGTCAGCAGCCGGTCGACCATGTCGGACATCGAACTCACGTCGGCTTGAAGCCGCTCGAGACGAGGCCCGTCCGTGCGTCCCAGTTCGAGCAGCATGATGCTCAACGGCGTGCGCAATTCATGAGCCGCCCGCGCAAGGAACGTGCGCTGCGACGTCACGAGTTCGGCGACGCGATCGAGAAGCCTGTTGATGGCAGCAGCGAGGCTGGCGGCCTCACGCGGCAGACGCTCGACGTCCAGACGCTCGCTGCGCTCGAGCACGGCCAGGGTGTCCGCCTTGTCGGCTGCCTGCACCAAAGGTGCCAACGCCGCGCGAACCGTGAGGATGGCGACACCGAGCATCACCGCGATGAGTGCGATCATCGGCATCCAGACGTCCGACACCAACTCTGTCGCGAAGATGCCGACATGGGCCCCCGAGGGATCGCCGAGCGTTACCACCTCGACCCGCAGATCGCCGGAAGGCCGCTCGAGATGGACGCCGCCTGCGACATGCATCCACGCCGTTCCATCGAGCCTGCGGAACCAGAAGTCCTGGGTCTCCGAATTGGGAAAGCGCCACGGCGACAACGCCACCAGCATCGAGCCGTTGTGCTCGGCCAGGACGCGGCCGTCCGTCCCGATGATGCGAAATCCGTAGGACTTGCCCTCGGTGCCGGCGTACCGCTGCGGCAGCCATTGCGACACCGGCACGCGTCTCGCCTGAGCACTGTCGTAGGCCGCCGCGATCAGCCGGACCTCGTACTTGACGTAGTTCGTGTTGAGATCGATCTCGTCGAAATAGCTGCGAACGGCCGTGATCCCGATCTGCAGCACGATTACAGCCAGGGCCGTCATGACGAGCCGCAGGCTCAGCAGGCGAACGAGGCTGACCTCGCTGGGCGGCTGAAACAGCTTCATTTGGGCATGGGCTTCAGGGCGTAACCGACGCCGCGAACGGTCTCGATCGATACGTCGGCGCCGGACTCTACCAGCACCTTGCGCGTTCGGGACACCAGGGCCTCGACGGCGTTCGATGAAAGCTCCCGACCTTGCTCGGACAATGCGGATTCGATCGACGCCTTCGCCACCACCGCGCCGGCTCTGCGCATCAGCACCAGAAGCAGCCTACGCTCGCTGAGGCGCAAATCCAGCAGCTTGCCGCCGCTGTGTGCTTCGGCTGCCGCTTCGTCTACCATCACGGAGCCGACGCGCAGCACGGGACCGGAGAGATCACCGGGACGGCGCAACAGGGCGCGAACACGCGCCAGGAGTTCGCCGTGGTTGAAGGGCTTCGGCAGATAATCGTCGGCACCGCTGTCGAGACCACTGATGCGCTCGTGGACGCTGCCGCGGGCCGTGATGATCAGGATCGGCTTGACGAAGCCTTGCGTGCGGAGCGCGTTGATCGCATCGAGACCGTCACCGTCCGGCAAGCCGAGATCGACGATCAAAAGGTCATAGGACACCGTCGCTGCGCTCTCGAGCATGCCGGCCACCGTGCCTACCACGTCGAGGCCATAGCCTGCCTGACGAAGCGTCTCGCCGAGCAATTCCTGCAGGCGATCGCTATCCTCGACGAGCAGAAGGCGCATTGCGGTCCTCGGGCGGTGCTCGCGAACTTCGGGGTGGAGGCTCGCATAGCCCAACCGCGCATCGAACGCTCGCCACGCACACTATCTGCTGGCGCGCCATTTCGATAGGGGCGCCACCGACGCACGCGTTGACCATCAGACAGGGCCGCGGAACGGCTCAGATCTGCCGCGATAGTTCCGCCAACTCACCCTCGACAGCCTTTCCGAAGAACTGTGCAAGCTGGCCGTAGCTTTCCTGAAGGAGGCTCGACCTCCGCCAAACCATGCCAACATGCCGATAGACGGAGCGGCCGTGCAGATTGAGCACCTTGAAGTTCGGATCATTGATGATTTCGCGCCGGACATAGAGCCCGGGAAGAAACGTGATGCCCAGGCCCATCATCACCATTTCGCGCAAGGTGCCGAGGCTAGTGCCCTCGAAGTCGTAGCGCAGTCGGGCGCCGAGTTCCTCACACAGGGACACGATGACGTCGTGAAGCTGATGCTCGCGGCTCAAGGCCAGCACGTCCTGGCCGTTGAGATCGGCATGCTGCACGATCTTTTGCGATGCGAGCGGGTGATCGGCGCCGACCACCATGAACAGCGGCTCGCGGAACAGTGACTGGGTGACGAAGTCGGCGCCTTGAACGGGCAGCGACGTGATCGCCACGTCGAGGCTTCCTTCCTCGATCGCGCGCGGCAGCGTTTCGGGCAGCTCTTCGCGGATATAGAGTTTCAGCTCGGGAAACGCCTTGTGCAGGCTGGGCAGCACCAACTTGAGGAGATAGGGACCCAGCGTCGGCGGCAGGCCGAGCCGTAGCACGCCGGACAGCTCCTTGCCGCCGCTGGCCGTCAACTGCCGGATCTCGTTCGAATCCCGCAGAATCCGCCTCGCGATCTCGACGACCTGCGCACCGATCGGCGTCAGCAGCACACGCGTGCGGCCGCGCTCGACGAGTTGCGCACCCAACCGATCTTCGAGCGCCTTGAGCTGTTCGCTCAGCGTGGGTTGCGTCGTGTTGGTGCGCTCGGCCGCACGCCTGAAGTTCAGCGTCTCGGAGATTGCAACGAGATATTCGAGTTGCCGGATGCTCGGCACATCGACCTCCAAGCGGTCCGACCGATCAAGTTCGGCCTAGCCCGCGTTTCTCACCATGGATGACGACATCGGGCCTCCGAATCAGGGAACGTTGTTTTACGAGAACGACTTCACCTGAAGCGGAGCAGGCGCCCGATGCCGACACACTGTAGAACGGATTCGCTGGATTTCGGAAGCGTGGAGGGGCGCTCGATCGTGGCGGCATTCGACGGCGGGGAGATCACCTCG
>CAMDMH010000273.1 GCA_945901835.1 Devosia equisanguinis
TGGGAATGTAGTGCAGTCGCCGGCCCACTCCCGAAATGTCGAGCGGAACCCATGGACGGTGATCGGCTTCTCGGAAGCCGGCCCATGGTCCATGCGCCGCAACAGCATCTCCAGAGCCATCACGGAAAGCGGCTTGCCGACCTTCGTGCCGGGAAACACGTAGCTCTCGGGCCCTGCCTTCATGGGCTCGAGTTGGCGCAGGATGACAATGCAGCGATCCGTGAGCGGCACGCGGTGCGCCTTGCTGGCCTTCATTCGCTCGCGCGGGATCACCCAGAGTTTGGCGTCGAAATCGATCTCTGCCCAGCGGGCACCCATCGCCTCGCCGGAGCGGACTGCGGTTAGCACCGTGAATTCAAGGCACAGCGCAGCCATTGCCTCGCGTTGTCGGAGCTGCAACACGAATGCTGCCACGTCGCCGTAAGGTAATGCCGCGTGGTGCCCGCGTTGCAGCTTCTGGCTCTTCGGTAGAAGGTGGCTGAGATGGCCGCGCCACGCTGCCGGGTTGGCGCGATCTTTTTCGATCAGCCCCCGGGCCCGAGCGGCGTCTAGAACCGCTTCAATTCTTCCGCGTGTTCGGCGCCCCGTCTCTGCCTTGCTCGTCCAAATTGGCGACAGGATCGCCAGAATGTCGTCGGTGCCGATCGTCGCGACGGGCTTTCCCCAGATCGAGCCGCAGTAGCGCTGCAGACCGGGGAGCCATTGCTTCTCGACCTTCCTGCTTTTCCACGCTGCTTTGTGGTCCTCGTGGTACTGGCTGGCCACCTCGCCGAACGTGCGGCCGGCAAGGCGCTTGCGCATCTCCTCCCGGCGCACGTCCATTGGGTTGACGTTCTTCGCCAGCATGGCACGAAAGTCTCCGGCGATCCGCCGGGCCTCAGCAAGTGAAACGGCCTGCAATGAGCCAAGGCCCATTTCTTTGAGCTTGCCATCCCATCTGAAGATGAATGCCCAGCGCTTGGCAGGTTTGGTGCCAAGTTCGGCTCCCGCGCGCAGCGCATCGACGATGAGGAACAGGTTGCCACCGTCGCCATGACGGCCGGGCTTGGTGATGGACTTCACTGTTCTGTCGGAAAGACGATTGATCGAACGTGCCATGAACGGTTCCCCTTGGGTATACCGCTCGCCCTAACGGCTACCCCAACAGTTACCCCAACAATATGCTTGGTTTGTTCCGAACGGCAACGAACGCTGCCGAGATGTCCACAGTCGGAACGCACTGATATTGAGAGCATATTGGGAACGAGGACGAACGGCGGCGAAGGGGAGTATGACGCCCGTACGGGGCGCCACTCTTACGCAGTTTTCGCATGCGCCTGGTTGCTGTCCTCATTGCCTCCACGACACGTCCGAGATGTTTTCGAGCAGAGGGGGCATTCGCTTGCACAGCTTTTTGATTTTGAGATCGGATTTTGAGAGTTGCGACCAACTTGATTGGCGACCGGCTCAACGTGCCGCCGTCGTTAGCTGATCGGGGATGGGGCATCCACGATGATGCGCGGGCGGTGTCGCTGGCGCTTCACCCCACCCTCGACGCCGCCAGCTTCACGGCTTCGACGATCTCGGGGTAGGCGGAGCAGCGGCACAGATTGCCGGTGAGGTAGTGGCGGATTTCGTGGTCGGTCGGGTCGGGGTGCTGCTCGAGCAGCTTCTTGGTCATCATGATGAAGCCCGGCGTGCAGAAGCCGCACTGAAAGGCGCCGGCTTCCACGAAGGCCTGCTGGACCGGATCGAGCTTGTCGCCGTCGGCGAGACCTTCGATCGTTAGAACCTTCGCGCCGTCGAGGAACCACGCCAGCGACAGGCAGCCCGAGACCGGCTTTTCATCGACGTGCACGGTGCAGCAGCCGCACAGCCCCTGGCCGCAGCTTTCGCGTGCGCCGGTCAGGTCGAAATGCTGGGTCAGCATGTCGACGATGCTCTCGTGCGGCATGACGCTGGTTGTCACCGGCCGGCCGTTGAGTTCGAAGCGGATCTTGCGGGGCGTGGTCAACGTCAGTCTCCGGTTCTTCGGTCTTCGCAGTTCATCAGTTTTCGGCCAGGGGTGTGCCGTTCGCCTTCTGCAGCGCGCGGTAGATCGATTCCGCCGTGATCGGCAGTTCGGTGAGCTGGACGCCGATCGCATCGGCGACGGCGTTGCCGATCGCGGGCGTGAGTGCGATCGACGTGCTCTCGCCCGTGCCCTTCGCTCCGAACGGGCCCGCCTTGTCGTAGGCGTTCGGCACGTGCTCGTTGATGAATTCGACGGGCATGTCGAGCAGGCCCGGGATCTTGTAGTCGGCGAGCGAGCCGTTGGTGAGCTGGCCGTCGCGGAACACCATTTCCTCGGTGATCGTGTGGCCTAGCTGCATGATGCCGGCGCCCGACAGCTGTTGGCGCACGGCCTTCGGGTTCAGCGCGGTGCCGACGTCGGCGACGTTGACCAGCTTCAGGATCGTGAGCTGGCCGGTCTCGGTGTCGATCTCGACCTCTGCGCCGGCGACGCCGACGCCCCAGAACGGCGTGCCCTTGGTGGTCTGGCCGGTCTCGTTATCGGGCTTCTCGTAGTCTGGGATGAAGCTGCCAGTGCCGATGATGTTGCCGGCCTGCATGCCGTAACGGCGCTTCAACATCTCCGACAGCGGCACGTTGGTGCCTTCGGGAAGGCCGAGTTCGCGGGCCAGAGCCGCGATCTTGGATTTTGCATCCTCGGCCGCGGCGCGAACCGCGTTTCCCATGTGAAACGTAGAGCGCGAACCCAGCGTGCCCATGTCATACGGTGTGACGTCGGTATCGGGATGGATCACACGGATCGTCGTGGGGTCCATGTTGAGGACCTCGCCGGCTATCTGCGCCATCACGGTGTCCGAGCCCTGGCCCATGTCGACCGTACCGATGTAGAGGCCGCAACTGCCGTCGCCGTACATGTTGACGATGGCGACGGAGGTGGTGGGCGCGGTAATGCCCTTGAAGCCGATGGCGATGCCGCGGCCGCGCTTGATGCGGCCAGTGCCGCGGTCGAGCGGTTTCGCCCACTGCAGGCGATCGAGCACCTGATCCATCGCGCGCTCGATCTGCGCATCGCGCAAAGGTGTGCCCGAGGCTTGCGGGCGGCCTTCACGCAGCATGTTCTTGCGGCGGAACTCGATCTTGTCGATACCCAACGCCTGCGCGATCAGGTCGGTATGGCACTCGTAGGCCCATGCGGTCTGCGGCGCACCGAAACCGCGTAGCGCGCCGCACGGCGGGCGGTTCGTGTAGACGGCGTAGGAGTTGATCGTGACGTTGTCGATGTCGTACGGGCCGGCCGAAGTGAAGCCTGCCTTCTGCGTGACGCGCGGGCCGATGTCGGCGTAGGCGCCGCCATTCCACACGACCTCGCAGTGGCGCGCGGTGATCTTGCCTTCCTTGGTCACGCCGCTCTTGATCGTGAACGTGCAGGGGTGACGGGTAACCATGAAGAACTGCTCTTCCATGGTGAGTGCGATTTTTACCGGCTTTCGCACCAGCACCGACAGCGCCGTCACCAGCGCTTCGAGCTTGATGTAGAGCTTGCCGCCGAAACCGCCGCCGAGAAATGGCACCTTCACGCGGACGCGGTTTTCGGGAAGGCCCAGCAGCCGCGCGATCTCGATCCGCACGAACGACGGACCCTGCGAGGCTGTGTGCAAGGTGAGATGGCCGTCCTTGTAGTCGGCGATGGAGACGAACGGCTCCATCGGCGTGTGCATCACCTGCTGGGCGCGAAAGGTGTGCTCAAAGACGTGCTCGGCTTCGGCGAATGCGCGCTCGGTGTCGCCACGCCGCAGTTTGTAGTCGAGCGCGACGTTGGTGGCCTTGCGGCCTTTCAGGTGGGCGAGATCGGGAAAGGTCGCGGCGGGTTTCAGCTCGTCGTGGACGAGCGTGGTGGAGGTCATCGCCTCGACCTCGTCGAACACGCCAGGTAGTTCCTCGTATTCGGCTTCGATGAGACCGAGCGCCTCCTCCGCGATGCGCTTGTCGAACGCGAGCACCACGGCGACCGGTTCGCCGGCGAAGCGAACCTTGCCGTCGGCCAGGATCGGCTGATCGTGGAAGGCGGGGCCGTAGTACGGGTTCGGGATGACCTTGCGGATATCGTCGATCGTAACGACGCGATAGACGCCTTCCAGCGCGCTCGCCGCCGACGTGTCGATGCGCTTGATCCGACCGTGTGGAACGGTGCTGCGGAAGATCTTGCCGTAGAGCATGCCTGGCAAGCGGAGATGGTGGGTATAGTCCGCCTGGCCGGTGACTTTGTCACGCGCTTCCAGGCGATCCAGCGACTTGCCGATGCTCGATCCGATTGCTGCGGCCATAGGGTTCAGGCCTTTTCGATCTGGTCGCTCCGGGGAACACCCCGACGCGACTGCAGGTTCTTGACGGCGCGGCCGAGGTGGACGCGCAGGAGATGGCGCTTGTAGTCGGCCGAACCGCGCAGATCGGACTCGATATGCACTTCGCCGAGCGCTGCATCCGCGGCTTTGGCGAGCACACCCTCTTCGATGTCGGCACCGCGAAGTACGGTTTCGGCCGCGCTCAATAGCGTGGGGCGATCGACGGCAGCGCTCAGGACCAGGCGGATGTCGTCGATGCGATCACCGCTCAGTTTCGCCGACACTGCAATGCCGAGCGCGGGCCAGTCGTGCGCGGCGCGGGTCGTCACTTTGGCATAGTGCGATGTCCAAGCCGGCCGCACGGGCACGTCGATACTCGATATGATCTCGCCTTGCTTCAGGGTCGTCGCGTAGTAGCCGGCGAACAGTTCCTGCACGGGGATCGTGCGCTCGCCCCCCTTGCCGGTAATCCGTACCTTCGCATCGAGCGCGGTCCATAGGGGGGGCAGATCGAGATGGGGATCGCCGTGTGCAAGGTTGCCGCCGACCGTCGCGACATTACGGACACGCACGTTGGCGAGCGTCAGCATCGTTTCCGTCACGACGGGCAGATGGGTGCGAATCTCGGGCGAGTGTTCGAGCTCGGCAAACGTGGTCATCGCGCCGATGCGGAACCCACTCTTGTCGGCCGCCAAATCGATGCCGCGAAAAGGAGCGCCCAGTTTGCCGAGGCTGACGAGCCGGACGGGCTTGAATATCTGCGCTTTCATCATCAGCATCAGCGCGGTGCCGCCTCCGAACGGACGCACGGCCGGATCGCCGGAATCGAGCAACGCGAATGCTTCGTCGAGCGAGCGAGGCTCGAGTAGGTCGAAACTGGCCAAATCGCACCCCTTAGCGCTGGCCCTCGGGCCGCGGATCGTCTGCGACGAACATACCCCCGGGGCGGCAGGTGTCAACGCGGCCCACCGTCGGTTATTGCATAGCAGCGACCGGATGTATGGCGGACAGTGGAAGCCGCCAGGGCTAGTGTTCCGAGTCTGACGCTTGGTACCCGGCTTTGATGGCTTCGAGTTTATCGAGGGCGCGGCTTTCTTTGGCAAGGATGTCGGCGGCTGGCTTGGTCCATCGATAAGGTTTGGCGAATGCGTTGTGACGCAGGA
>CAMDMH010000274.1 GCA_945901835.1 Devosia equisanguinis
GAGGGCATCAGATTCTGTGTCTGACCGCAGATGCCGAGCCTGCCGCAGCCGACGCATTGCGGGCGCTCGGGGCCGCCCATGCGGTTGTACCGATGAACCCCGGTCCCCTCAGCATGTTGGGCGACCGTGGGGCTGTCGCAAATATTCGCGCCGCACTTTCCGCTTGGGGCCCGAATGTCGTTTTGGGGCTCGGCCTCAAGCCCATGGTGATGGCTGCCGTTGCCGCGCGGCGGCTCCCCGAAGCGCGCATCGTGCTCGTGGCGTCGTCGCTGGCGGGGCTGGGATCGGATGCCCGGGACAGCGGTTCTCCGGGAAAGCTCTCGGTCGGCGAGCGCTGGCTGCTCAGGCGGGCGCTGGGCAGGGCCGATGTTCTCGTGACCCACAACTCGGAGGACGAGCAGATGCTGGCCCGTCTGGCGGTCGTTCCACCCAGACTTGTGGTGCGGGTGCAGCCAGGCGCTGGCGTGGACCTCGTTCGCTTCGCCCCCGAACCGATGCCTGGATCTGGCGAGGGCCTCGTGTTCACGATGATCGCCCCGCGCGATCCAGCCAAGGGCCTCGCCGAGTTCATCGAAGCGGCGCGGCGCACGAAGGCACGGGTTCCGAAAACGCGCTTCGTGCTGGCGGTCGATGAAAAGCCCGATGCCGCCGGCCGCACGGGCTTTCCTCTCGAGGGGATTGCCGGGGAGATCAAGGTCGTTCCAGCCGGCGACGTTGCCGGTTTGCTCGCTGCCACGCACGTTTTCGTCCTGCCCTCGCATCGCGAGGGTTTTGCCCAGGCGGTCGCGGAGGCGCTGGCGTGCGGCCGCCCTGCGATCACGAGCGACATTGCCGGGTGCCGCGTGATCGTCGACGAGCGCGTGAGCGGCGTGCTGATCCCCCCGCGGGACGCGGTGGCGCTCGGTCAGGCCATCGACAGTTTTCTGCGCCGGCCCGAGGATATCGCGTGGATGGGGCAGGCGGCGCGGCGCAAGGCGGAACGCCGCTTCGACGTGCGTGCGATTAACGCTGAGCTGCTGGATATCATGGATCTGGCGCACGAAGCCGCGCAGTGATGAGGGATCGCGCGACGAGCCCACGCTGGAGTTGAGCCGAATGCCTCTGAAATTCGATCCGGTTCTGGCCGCAGCGATCGTGCTGGCGACATCGGCAGCGACGGCGCTACTGATCCGCGTGCTGCATCCACTGCTCGTGCGCTACGCGCTGGCCCGCCCCAATGCCCGTTCGAGCCATTCGGTTCCCACGCCACAGGGCGGCGGCATTGCTATCGTCGCCGTGGTCGTGATGATCGTCGGGCTGTGCAGCGTCCTCGATGTCCCCGGATTCCGCGAGGCTTGGTCGTTGCATCTGGTGGTGGCGCTCGTCGCGCTCGCGGTGGCCGGGGCGCTGGACGATATCCGCCCCTTGCCCGTGCTGCCGCGGCTGGCACTACAGATCGCGGTGGCGGTTCTGCTCGTCCAGACGCTGCCGGTGACGTCGCGCATCGTGCCGCTCATCCCGGAGCCTGTGCAGGCTGTGTGCCTGGTGCTGGGCCTCGTCTGGTTCACCAATCTCACCAACTTCATGGACGGCATCGACTGGATGACGGTCGTGGAGGTCGTGCCGGTGGCGACGTGCCTTGCCCTGCTCGGCGCTTTCGGCATCGTGCCTGAACTCGCAATGCTGATGCCGGTGCTGCTGGCGCTGCTCGGCGGCATGATCGGATTTGCGCCATATAATCGGCACGTCGCGAAGTTGTTTCTCGGCGATGTCGGCAGCCTGCCGGTCGGCGCACTCATGGGTTGGCTACTGATCGTGCTGGCGATGGCGGGCTTCCGCGTGGCCGCGCTGATCCTCTGCCTCTACTACCTCGCGGATGCGACGATAACTCTGGCGCGGCGTTTTCTCAACGGAGAGCGGATCAGCGAGGCGCACCGCAGCCATTTCTATCAGCGCGCGGTCACGGGGGGGTACACCGTGCCCGAGGTGACCCGCGACGTGTTCATGCTCAATGTCGTGCTGTGCGTGCTGGCGTGGCTTTCGGCAGGAGCGCATCATCCCGCGCACCAGGTTTTGTGCTTGGGTGCTGCGATCGCGGCGACCTTTTACGTGATGCGTCGCTTCGAGGTTGGCCGGCCGGCGCGTCAGAGCTGATGGGGATTGCGCGATGAAGAGCCGAGTTCTGGTCACCGGGGCGAGCGGCTTCATCGGACAGGATCTCGTGCGCCGTCTGGCGGACGGCGGCTGGCAGGTGCGTTCGGCATCGCGGACCCTCTTCCCTGCAGCGGTGTCCGACGTCGAACCTGTGGCCCTGCCGGATCTCGAAGGTGACGTAGATTGGCGCCCGCTCTTGGCGGACGTCACTCATGTCGTGCATCTCGCCGGTATCGCCCATGCAACCCGAACGATTCCGGACGCGACCTATCATGCGGTCAACGCGCGGGCGGTCGGAAGTCTGGCGCAGGCCGCCGCCGCTGCCGGTGTCGCGCGCGTGGTGATGATGTCCTCGATCCGCGCGCAATGCGGTGCATCGGCGGAGGGCGTGGTCGACGAGCAGCGCGCGGCGGTGCCGGTGGATGCCTATGGCCGTTCCAAGCTCGAAGGCGAACGGCTTCTCGGTGAGGCTCTCGCGCCGGCGTCGACGGGGTGGAATGTGCTGCGTCCCGTGCTCGTCTACGGGCCCGGCGTGAAGGGCAACATGGCCGCGCTGGTGCGACTTGCAAGAACGCCATGGCCATTGCCGCTGGGCGGGGTGAGTGCGCGGCGCTCCTTGCTCGGATTGCAGAACCTCGCTTCGGCCGTGGAACATGCCCTGTTGAGCCCGGCCGCGGAGAACGCGACATTCCTGCTCGCCGATCCCGGCGCGATGACGGTGCCGGGTATCGTTGCTGCGATGCGCGGGGGGCTCGGCAGCCCGCATCGTATCTTCGGTGTGCCGATGACGCCGCTGCGAATCGCGGCGGGCGTGCTTGGTCGGCAGTCGGCATGGGAGCGCATCGCGGGCGATCTCGTCGTTTCGACTGCTCGGCTGGAGGCGAGCGGCTGGCGGCCGGTGGAGACCGCCAGCGAAGGGATCGCGCGGTGGATGCGCGATAACTGAGACGCCGAGGCGCTGGTCAGTTCGGCTTGAGGCCGGCCGCCGTCACGATCTTCTGGATGCTCTCTCCCTCGGCCTTGATCACGCGCTGGGTTTCTGTCGGGCCGGCGACGGCGGCCTCGATACCCATGGTGTTGAAGCGCTCGATGATCGCGGGATCCTTGACCACTTCGGCCAGATCCTTGGCGATGCGCTCGCCCACAGCAGCAGGCGTTCCGGTGCGCGCATATAGGCTTTGCGTGACCGGCAGATCGAAGCCGGGGATCGTCTCGGAGATCGCGGGAATGTCCGGGGCCTGCGCGGAACGCTTGAGGCTGTTGACGGCGAGGAGCTTGGCCTGGTTGCTCTTGATGGCCGGCGACAGGCCGGCGAACGAGGCGAACACCAGCGATATCTGGCCGGCGCGCAATGCGGTCACGGACTCACCGGAGCCCTTGTAGGGAATGTGATTGAGGGTGATGCCGAGCCCCGTCTGGACAGCTTCCATCGACAGGTGATGGAAGCTGCCGACGCCGATCGAACCGTAGTTGATCTTGCCTGGGTTCGCCTTCGCGTGCTCGATCATTTCCTTGAACGTATTGGCGGGCAGGCTGGTCGTGGCCCCCAGGAAGATCGGTGCGCGCGCGATCAGCACCATCGGGACCAGATCCTTCCGGTCGAAAGGCAGCTGCGAATTGAGAAGGTGGGAGATGTTCACGACGGCGCTGTCGCTGACCAGGAACGTATATCCGTCGGGTTTGGACGCCGTGACGGCGGCGGCGCCGATGCCGGCGTTCGCACCGGGCTTGTTCTCGATGATGACCGACTGACCCAGGCGATCCTTCAGCTTGTCGGCGATGATGCGGCTCAGCACGTCGGGCAAGCCGCCTGGCGGGTTGGGCACCACGAATTTGATGGGCTGGTTGGGATAGCTGCCCTGGGCGGCGACAGGCCCTGCCGCGAACAGGGCGGATGCCGCAAGGCCGATGGCTGCCAGGGCCGAGGTGGTCGGTGTCGTCATGAGCGTACCTCCATGAATTATCGCGCGTCATTGCCACAACCCGGGCCTCGATGCACGCGGGTTTGCCTCGCGCTGGCGTTATCGCAGTGCACCATCGCCGTTTGGGGAAATCGTGGCGGTTTCTTGCGTTGCGCGCGCGAACCGCACACACTCGGCTTCCATACTCTCACGCTGGTGGCTGGTCTCGTCCGACACCATATCCTCTCTTGATCCGGTCGGTTCCGGCTGGCGGCCAGGCGGCCGCGCCGGCCCGGCGAAGAGCCAGGGCGAAGTCTGATGGCCAAGCGCGCACATTCCCTCGACGAGAAGTTCGACCTCGCGGTCACCCGGCAGCTGCTGACGGGCACCCAGGCGATCGTCCGCCTGATGCTGATGCAGAAGGCGCGGGACCGGGCAGCGGGCCTCGACACCGCCGGCTATGTGAGTGGCTACCGCGGCTCGCCTATAGCTACGCTCGAGAGCGCGTTCCAGCGCGCCGAGAAGCTAACGGCCAAGAACGATATCGTCTTTCATCCCGCGTTGAACGAGGACCTCGCCGCGACGGCCGTATGGGGCACCCAGCAGGCCGAACTTCGCGGCGAAGGCAAGTACGACGGCGTCTTCGCGCTGTGGTACGGCAAAGGCCCCGGCGTCGACCGCTCCGGCGATGCGTTCCGCCACGCCAATCACGCAGGCACCTCGAAGAACGGTGGCGTGCTCGCGCTGCTCGGCGACGACCACACCTGCGAAAGCTCGACCAGCGCGCATCAATCCGAATTCGCGATGATGGATGCGATGATCCCCATCCTGAACCCCGCGGGCGTGCAGGAACTGCTGGATTACGGGCTGATCGGCTACGGGATGTCGCGCTATGCGGGCGTGTGGGTGAGCCTCAAGTGCGTCAAGGACAACATCGAGTCGACCCAGACCGTCGACGGACACACGGATCGCGTGAAGATCATTCTTCCCGGCGACGACGATTTCGCGATGCCTGCAGGCGGTCTCAACATTCGGTTGGGTGATCCCCCGCTCGACAAGGAGCGCCGCCTGCACGATTACAAGCGCCGCGCCATCTCGGCGTTCGCGCGCGCCAACAAGCTCGACCGCATCGTGACGAGCGGGGGCCCGCGTCCGCGCATCGGTATCGTCACGACCGGCAAGAGCTATCTCGATACCCGCGCGGCACTCGACACCCTCGGCATCGACGAGGTCAAGGCGAACGCGCTGGGCATCCGCATCTACAAGGTGGCGATGACGTGGCCGCTGGAGCCGCGCGGGATCATGCAGTTCGCCGAGGGGCTGGAGTTGATCCTCGTCATCGAGGAAAAGCGCTCGCTGATCGAAACCCAACTGAAAGAGCAGCTGTTCGATCTGCCGGTCCGCCCTGTCGTGCTCGGCAAGCGGGGAGAGCGCGACGACTTCCGCAAGCGAGAGTGGCT
>CAMDMH010000275.1 GCA_945901835.1 Devosia equisanguinis
TATCGCACGCCGCTGATGGAAGTATCGACCCGCTGCATGTTCACGAACACCGTGCCGATCACAGCGTATCGGGGGGCGGGGCGGCCCGAGGGCAACTACTACATGGAGCGGCTGATCGATACGGCCGGCCGCGAGATGGGCATCGATCCCGCAGATATCCGGCGGCGCAACCTGATCCAGCCGAACGAGTTCCCGTTCAAGGCGGCATCGGGGTCGGTCTACGACTGCGGCGACTTCCCGGCGATCCTGGAGCGTGCGCTTTCAGAGGCCGACTGGGCGGGTTTCCCGAAGCGGGCAGCCGAGAGTAAGGCCCGCGGCAAGCTGCGCGGGCGCGGCATCGGGCAGTTTCTCGAGATGACGGCGCCGGTGCAGAAGGAGCTTGGCTCGATCCGGTTCCTCGGTGACGGAACGGTGATGCTCCGCTCTGGGACCCACGATCACGGCCAGGGACATTGGACGACGTTCGCGCAGGTGGTTTCGACCAAGCTCGGCATCCCCCTGGACAAGATCAAGCTGATGCAGACCGACAGCGACCAGTTGCCGGCCGGCGCGGGCACGGGTGGGTCGAAGTCGATCATGGCCGGCGGCACGGCGCTGGTGGAGGCGAGCATCCGCGTCGTCGACAAGGCGAAGCAGGCGGCTTCCTACGTGCTGGAGGCGAGTGCGGGGGACATCGCGTTCGAGAATGGGCGTCTATCGATCGTCGGCACCGACCGGGGCATTTCGCTGCTGGATCTGGCAGCGCGGATCGCGGGCGGTTCGAGCCTTCCGGATGACTGCCCGAAAAGCCTGGACGTCGACTATGTGCACGAGGCAGCACCAGCCACCTACCCGAACGGCTGCCACGTGGCGGAGGTCGAGATCGATCCTGATACCGGCATCGTGGAGGTGGTCGGCTACACGATGGTCGGTGACTTCGGCACCGTCATCAATCCGCTGGTGGTCGAGGGACAGCTCCGCGGCGGTGTGATCCAGGGCCTCGGCCAGTGCCTGATGGAGCAGGCGCGGTATGACGAGGAAGGCCAACTCGTCAGCGGGTCGTTCATGGACTACGCGATGCCCCGAGCCGCCGACACGCCGCACATGGCGTTCTCCAGCCATCCCGTGCCGACCAGGAACAACCCGCTGGGCGTCAAGGGCTGCGGCGAGGCGGGAACGTCAGGCGGCTTACCGTCGATCATGAACGCGATCAACGACGCGCTGGCTCCGTTCGGCGTCAAGCATATGGAAATGCCGGCCACGCCCGAGCGTGTCTGGCGGGCGATCCAGGAGGGCAAGGCCGCCTGAGGGGCGGGCGGCGCGCAGTCGGGGTCGGATGTTCGGGCCGCGCGGTGTCCGTTCCACTATCGCCGCGCTTTACGAACCCCGGACTCGGGGCGTAAACACGCGGGGCCGAATGGGCCCTCCTATGCAACTTGGTTGGTCCATCCAGGCTAACGCTGCCGACGTCGAGTCGGCACCCGCTCTTCAACCAACGAGATGAGCCGTGATCGAGGAATTCCACCGCATCAAGCGCCTGCCGCCCTACGTTTTTGCCGAGGTGAACCGGCTGAAAGCGCAGGCCCGAGCTCGCGGGGCGGACATCATCGATCTCGGGATGGGTAATCCGGACATGGATACGCCCAAGCACATCGTCGACAAGCTGATCGAGACGGTGCAGCGGCCGCGCACCCACCGCTATTCCGCGTCGAAGGGTATTCCCGGACTGCGCAAGGCTCAGGCTGCCTACTATGCGCGTCGTTTCGGGGTGAAGGTCGATCCGGAAACGCAGGTGGTGGCGACGCTCGGTTCGAAGGAAGGCTTCGCCAACATGGCCCAGGCAATCTGCGCGCCGGGCGATGTGGTGATCTGTCCGAACCCGACCTATCCGATCCACGAGTTCGGCTTCATCATCTCGGGCGGCGCGATCCGTCACGTCGAGGCTTCGAACGACGACAAGTTCCTGTCGGCGGTGTCGCGGGCGGTCAAGCACTCGATCCCCAAGCCGATCGCGATGATCCTGTCGTACCCGTCGAACCCGACGGCGATGACGGCGAGCCTCGATTTCTACAAAGAGGCAGTGCAGCTCGCCAAGAAGCTCGACATCATCATCCTGTCGGACGTGGCCTATTCCGAACTTTACTTCGACGAGAACGACCCGCCGCCTTCGGTGCTCCAGGTGCCCGGCGCGATCGACATCACGGTCGAGTTCACGTCGTTGTCGAAGACCTACAACATGCCGGGCTGGCGCATGGGCTTCGCGGTCGGCAACGACCGGCTGATCGCAGCGCTGGCGCGGGTGAAGTCCTATCTCGACTACGGTGCGTTCACGCCGATCCAGGTCGCGGCGGCAGCAGCGCTCAACGGGCCGCAGGATTGCGTCGACGAGATGCGCAGGGTCTACAAGAGCCGGCGCGATATCCTGGTGAAGAGCTTCGCTCAAGCGGGCTTCGACGTGCCATCACCGCCGGCGAGCATGTTCGCATGGGCGCCGATCCCCGAGCAGTTCCGCCCGCTGGGTTCGGTCGAGTTCTCCAAGCTCCTTATCGAGAAGGCCGACGTGGCGGTGTCACCCGGCACCGGCTTCGGCGAATACGGCGAAGGTTTCGTGCGGATCGCGCTCGTTGAGAATGAGCATCGCATTCGGCAGGCAGCGCGCAATATCAAGCGGTTCCTGTCTGCAGGCACGGGCAGCATGCACAATGTGCTGGAAGGTGCGGGCGATGATTTGGGCGGGGACGCCGAACCTGTAGCCGGGTCTTCGACATGAGTGCGTCAATGCGGCCGTTGCGGATCGGTATCGCGGGTCTGGGTACTGTCGGCGGTGCGGTACTGGGCAACCTTCTGCAGAACGCGGATCGATTCGCCGACGTGCTTGGTCGGCGGATCGAGGTGACCGGCGTCAGCGCGCGTGCACGAGCGAAGAAGCGCGGGGTTTCGATCGAGAACCTGCGCTGGTTCGACGATCCTGTGGAGCTTGCGGTCTCGCCCGATATCGACGCGTTCGTCGAACTGATCGGCGGATCGGAAGGCCCCGCGCGGGTTGCCGTGACGGCAGCTCTCGGGGCCGGCAAGCACGTCGTCACAGCTAATAAGGCGCTGCTGGCCTATCACGGGTTCGAGCTGGCCACTCTGGCCGAGTCAAAGGGCGTCGCGCTGTTGTTCGAGGCGTCGGTCGCCGGCGGCATCCCCGTCATCAAGACCCTGCGCGAGGGCTTGATCGGCAACGAGATCAAGCGCGTCTACGGCATTCTGAACGGCACCTGCAACTACATCCTGACGAAGATGCAGGACGAGGGCAGCTCGTTCGAGGGGGCGCTCGCCGAAGCGCAGGCGCTGGGCTACGCGGAATCCGATCCGACGTTCGACATCGGCGGCATGGATGCCGCGCACAAGCTCGCACTGCTGACGTGCCTCGCGTTCGGAACGCGCATTTCGATCGACGAGATTCACTGCGAGGGGATCGAGCACATCCGCCGCGCGGACATCGAGGCCGCGGACGAACTCGGCTATCACATCAAACTGCTCGGCGTCGCCCAGCGCACCGAGTCGGGTATCGAGGCGCGGGTCAATCCGGTGCTGGTGCCCAAGGATTCGGCGATCGGCGAGGTCTCCGGCGTGACGAACGCCATCGAGATCGAGGGCGACTATGTCGGTGACCTGCTGCTCGTCGGGCCAGGGGCCGGCGCCCGCGCCACCGCGTCGTCGGTGATCTCCGATATCGTCGAGGTCGCTCGCGGGGATTGCCTCAAGCCCTTCATCGTTCCAGCCGCGATGCTGAAGCCCCACAAGAAGGCGACGCTCGGCGCGCACCGCGGCGCGTATTACGTGCGGCTCCTGGTGCACGACCGCCCCGGCGCGATGGCGTCGATCGCCGGCCGTATGGCGGAGCACGACGTTTCACTCGAGAGCATCGTGCAGCGCCGGCCTCGCAAGCTCGATCCAGGGGCAGCGCCCAAGGTGAATTCGAACAATACGATGCAACTCGTGCTGATCACGCACGACACGGTGGAAGCCTCGATCCGGCGCGCGCTCGAACTGATCGAGCAGGACGGTAAGATCGCCGGCCGCGCGCAGATGATCCGGATCGAGAAGCTGTAGCGCTGCGCGCGGGCAGTCGAGGTCACTCCGTCTTCGGTGGACGCGGCCGTTGGGTCTTGCTCACGGGGGCGTTGTGGCGGCTGAGGCCGTTACCCGAGCTCGCCCGTCTTGTCAGGACGTCTTTGGGCGCGGTGCGTGGGGCAGGAGCTTTCGATGCCGGCTTTCCGTTCGCTTCGGCTGCTTCACGGGCTAAATCATCCGCTGAACGGACATACTGAGTGCAGTGCTCGTCGATGCTCTCGATCGAGACGTCGGCAGTCAGGAAGGTCAGTGTGATCCAGCGGACGCCGGGGCGGTTCTTCCTGTCGATGTTTCGCGAGACGTAGCCGCCGTCGTATTCGGTTTGCTCCTCGTTGCTTGCCATGATCCACATGTGCGCTTCGTCGCGCGGCACCCGCCCTTCGCTGTTGAAGTGGAACGCCAGCGAGGTGCCGATCGGCGCGCCGCGGCCGACGTACTTCGTAACCAGTGGACGGCTCGACTCGTTCTTGTTGAGACCCCCGAACGGCGCGAAGAGATAGGCGAAATAGCTGGAGCGCGGCCGTTTTTTTTCCCGGCGGTAATCCAGCAGCTTCTCCGGGGTCACGAATATGCATGTCGAGCGACGCGTTTTTCTCTCCTCGTCGGTGCAGCGTTCGACGAGCCAGATTCCCGCAGCCATGCGGTCGGTGTCCCCCATGTCGCTCAGCCGCTCCGGTTGGGGCGCGCCCTGGATGAGCTTCACATCCTGCATGGCGTAATCGTATTGGATCTCGCTGTAGCCGAGCTTGGTGGCGAGCGCGATCGCTGTGTGCTTGTTGTCGACGAACCACTCCGGTTGGATGTCGAGGCCGCGGAGCTTTTTGATGGCGTCACACATTTCGATGAGCGCATCGGTCTTCTGCTTCGCTCCGTGCTTCATCCAAAGGAAGTGTTGGTTGCGCCTTGCCCGGAATTGCTCCTTGGTGAGTTCTCTGAACAGCATTTCTTGACGTTCCAGAAGGGTCGCCGGTTCGCCCTTCCAGAGGGGGCCGAATGTTGCTTCGAGAACGAAGGCGAGCTTATCGGCAGAACTCATTCTACTTTCCTCCCATCGCCGAGCACGAGCCGGCCGGCTGATTCGAGGATTTACTCCGCGAACGCCATCTTGCCTGGTTCTGGATTGGACCTGGAGGCTTCAGCCGGGAAGGCCCGAAGCAACGCAGTCTGCACACAGACCGCAGCCACCACGGGTAGAATCCCGACAGGTATGGCCGCATGCTGGACACTTATGCTCTGGAGTGTCCCTGTACTGCATGAGCCGTGCGAGGCCGGTCGAAATTGTGACGAACGCCTGACACGAATGCGGAATCGACGCCGGTGTGTCTGCGCTGCACTGGCGCCATTCCCCAGCGCGCAATGGCACG
>CAMDMH010000276.1 GCA_945901835.1 Devosia equisanguinis
TTTTTGCCTGCATTTCCTTGATGTCGGCGCCGGCGGCGAATGCCTTCTCCGAACCGGTTACGACGATGCAGCCGATGTCGGCGTCGGCCTCCCACCGGTCGAGGACCTGGTTGACCTCGACGATCAGCTCGGAGTTGAGCGCGTTGAGCGCTTGCGGGCGGTTCAGCGTGATCAGGCCGACGCGACCTCTAACCTCGGCGATGATGTTCTTGTAGGACATGGTGGTCTCCTGGCCGGCCTCCAGCCGATCTTGTTGCGCTGCGGCACGCGCGCAACCTAGTGCAGCGCATCTGACGTTTGGTACCCGCTCGCGGCAAGCCTCTTGACCAAACGTCATATGCAAAAGCTACACTAGAGCCCTGACGTTGCTAGTGTTCCTTTTGGTTCCGACATTTGCTTCCCCTTGCGGCACCGTCGGAGCAAATGTCGGAACCGGAACACTAGCCGATCAATTCGCTGGGGCAAGCATCGATTGGTAGGGGCCATGGCGTGGGCCGGTGCCGACGACAGCTCGATGACCCTGGGGAGCTACGGCTTGCAAATCGTCACTTCGATCTTGCAATTCTGTCCGAGGCCGCCCTGCACGCAATTTAACGATAGTTTGCGTACGGCGTATCCTGGGGCGTCGCCGACCCTCTGGTTGGCTGCTACCCAGGCGTTAGCGAGTTGCGGATCGGTTGCTGTCAACACGGTCAGGTATGCTTGGCGCATGGCTGCATCACGGCTTTCGCCGCTGCCTTCAGCTGCCTTGTCCCAGCACGTTTCGGCACGAGCTGCGCCGCTGCCGGTCATGGCCGCCAGCATCATCGCCAGGATCATCGAGTTTCGACGCATCATATGCGAGCGCTCCATCCTCAGGGCAATGGGGCTCGAGAGAACCCCATCGTGTCACCATATATGCAATCGGCCCAGTTCGGGTAGGCCATGCGTCGAAACAGCAGTCGTTCACAACCCGAGCAAGCGTTTCGCGTTGCCGCCACAGATCGCCTCGACGGCCTTGGCATCGAGACCGGCATCGACGACGTGACCTACGGGATCGTAGTCGGCCATGTCGAAGGGATAGTCGGTACCGAGCAGAACGTGGTCGGCGCCGAAGGTTTCGACCAGCCCGCGAAGCTGATGCGGCGTGAACACAACGGTGTCGACGTAGACGCGCTTCAGGTACTCCGTCGGCGGCTTCGGCAGGTTCGCGTTGCAATCCGAACGGGCGCCCCAGGCATGGTCGATGCGGCCGGAGTATCCGCCGAGATAGCCGGCGCCGTGGACCGCGAGGAGCTTCAGGTTCGGGTGGCGCTCGAGAACGCCGTCGAAGATCAGGTAGTGCAGCGCGATCGTCGTCTCGAGCGGGTTGCCGATGACGTTCGAGAAGTAGAAGCGGCTGAGGCGTTCGCCGTGCGTGAAGCCGTTTGGATGGATGACGACGAGTGCGCCGGTCTTTTCCGCGGCGGCCCAGAATGGCGCGTAAGCTGGATCCGACAGCTCCTTGCCGTTGACGTTGGTGAGGATCTGCACGCCCTTGAGGCCGAGCTTCATGATGCGCTCGAGCTCGATCGCGGCGGCTTGGCCGTCCTGCATCGGCACGGAACCTAGCGCGACATATTTATCGGAGCGCTTGGCCGCGAACTCGCCGAGGCCGTTGTTGAGGACCTTCGTGGCTTCGATCGCGATCGGGTTGGGCACATTGTAGTAGCACTGGCCCGGCGGCGGCATGATGAGCTGCTTGTCGAGGCCCATCTTGTCGAGGTCTTCCAGGCGTACGTTCTCGCCTGTGATGCGGGAGGGGATGTCGGCATCTTGCTTGGCGTTCACGGCCTTCGTTGCGTCATCGGAGAACCATCCCAGCGGTACCGTCTCCGGCTTCACGTAGGATCCGGCGATCTTACCGGCGGCCGGGATAGCGACGTGCGAATGGATGTCGAAAGTCAGCGTTTTCGGGCGGCTTTCGCGTCCAGGCTTGCCTTGCTTGCGGGCGGCCGTCGGCTCGTACTTGTTCCAAGTCGTGTTACCAGTATCGCTAGAAGTCATGGTGTCTCCTCGGGGGGGCGGATGGTCGGGCCTTCAGCTTGCGGCTTGCTGGCTCTTAGCGCATTTTGCGGAAGACGCGAATGCGGATCGGCTGGGCTATGTTGCCCAATGCGCGGCTGCATCCGGGGCTATGCACTCAAATGCATGGTGGAGGTTTTCGAGTCGTGTTTAGCTAGCGTCATAGCTTCGGAAAGCATCAGGTCAGACCGAGAGAGAACAACATGAGTATCGTGCCGAATTGGACCGCCGTCATCGCCGTGGCTGCACTCTCGGTCGGTGTCGGTTCAGCGATGGTCGGGCCGGCCATGGGGCAAGCGGCATGGCCGAGCCAGCCGATCAGGCTCATCGTGCCCAATCCGCCGGGAGGGTTGCCCGACATCATCGCGCGCACGCTTTCCGAGCCGTTGCGTGCGAAATTGGGGCAGTCGATCATCGTCGAGAACAAGCCCGGCGCCAACGCCGGCATCGGGGCGGCGGCGACAACGGCATCGAAGCCCGACGGTCACACGTTTCTCGTGAGCGACAGTGCGGTGATCAACATCAGTCATCATCTCAATTCGCAACTGCCGTTCGATCCGAAGGATCTGATGCCGGTCACGATGATCGCGCGCAGCCTGTTGTTCATCGCGTCGGGTCCGAACGTGCCGATCAAGACTTTGCAGGACCTGATCGAGCAGGCGAAGGCCAATCCGGGCAAGATCAACTATGGATCGATCGGTGTCGGCAGCTTCCATCACCTGACGATGGAAGCGGTGCAGGCGGCGGTAGGCGTGAAACTCAACCACATTCCCTACAAGGGTACGGGGGAGACCGTGACGGCGCTGCGGGGCGGGCAGATCCAGGTGGTCGTTGCGGCCTATGCGGGGCTTTCGCCGCTCGTCAAGGCAGGGCAGGCACATCTCGTGGCGCACAATTCGAGCGGGCGGACGAAAATCGCGCCGGAAGTGCCTGCGATTTCGGAGACGATCAAGGGCTTCGATCTCAGCCACAATCAGAACTTCTTCGCGCGTGCGGGTACGCCGATCGAGATCGCGCAGAAGATGTCCGCTGTCATGGCCGAGGTGGTGAAGGATTCCCAGGTTATCGAGCGGTTCGCTTCGTTGGGCATCGAGCCGAATATCGTGGGGCCGGCCGAGCTCAAGGCATATTTCGATGCCGAAGCCGTGCGAATCAAGAAGGTCGTCGACGTGGCGGGGCTGAAGCCGAACTGATAGAATGGCGAAGCGCCAACGATACGAATACTTGCAGCTTCGGCGGGGCGATGCACGGCTGTTCATCGACCTGCTGAGGGTGTTCGGGGATGCTTTCGGAGAGCCTGAGACGTACGGGCAAGCCGTACCGAGTGTCACTTATCTCAATAGGCTGCTTGGCAAGGGGCACTTCATCGCTGTCGTTGCGATGCGTGGTGAGGTCGTCGTCGGCGGGCTCGTGGCCTACCAGCTCGACAAATTCGAGCAGGAGCGACGCGAGATCTACATCTACGATCTCGCCGTCGCGGAGGCGCACCGGCGCCGGGGCGTCGCGACCGGGTTGATCTCGAAGCTGAAGGAGATCTCAGCCGAGCGCGATGTCTATGTGATCTTCGTGCAGGCCGATCTCGAGGACGCGCCGGCGATCGCGCTCTATCAGTCTTTGGGTTGCCAAGAGACGGCGCATCATTTCGATATTGAAGTGCTATCACCGGAGGTGAGGCGGGGCCGATCTCAAACCCGCCGGTGAGAAGCTGCTCGACTCAGTCGACGATCAGGCCCTTGGTACGCATGATGGTGCGGGCTTCGTCGGTTTTCAGGAACGCCAAGAACGCGGCGGCGGCTGCAGCTTTTCCGGTGGCGGATGCGATGGCGGCGGTGAACGTGGTGCCGAGCTTCATCACACGCGGCAATGGACCGATGTAGCGGACCCCCGGGGTGCCGATGATCTCCGTGCACAGTGTGATGACGGCGTCGGCATTGCCTTTGGCCACCTCGGTCGACACGATCGATCCCGGCCCGACGAAGTAGCGTTTGCGGGCTTCGATCTCGGTGTCTAGTCCGATCGTTCTTGCCGCAGCGATGATGTCATTGGCGAGCGTCGTGCCGGATGTCGGATCCGAAAGGCCTATCGAGGCGAGCGAGCGCACCGCGGCCTTGAAACTTTGGACGCCATCGACCGGCGGCGTCGTCAGGTCTTCGCGAACGCCCATGCCGACCGGGCTCATGGCGACATCGAAGCGGGTGGTTTGCGCAACATGCGGCTTGGTCGACTCGGACAGCGTGGCAGAGGTTACAACGACCACGTCGAAGGCGACTTCCGAGTTCGGGCCCGCGGAGATCAGCTCGTTGTTGCGCTTGGGCGTGCCGAACGTAATCGAAAGCTTGTGGCCGGACGCTGCCTCGAAGCGCGGCGCGATGTCGAGCATCGCGGTCTTGAAGCCGCCGGCGCAGATGATGCTCAGTTGGGTCGCCATTGGATCTCTCTCCATTCGCGCTTCCTTTGAACCGTCTGCGCTCCCGGAAGCCGAGTGCAGCGAGGCTATCCGGGATCTTTACACTTTCGAGAGGGGTAAAGGCCCCGGATCTTCACGCTCCGACCTTGAGGTCGGATCGTTCGTCCGGGGACGCAGGTGTATGTTTGTAGACCGCCAACAGTCAATGTTGGCATTGGCGAGAATGCATCTTTCCCGAGTCTGAAATCAATGCACGCCCAGGTGCTGCTCGATGAGGTCAGTGCGGGCGCGGACTTCCGTCGAGGGGCCGGCGAAGGCGACCTGGCCGGAGTTCATGATGACGACGTCGTCGGCGATGTCGAGCGTCAGCTTGATGTTCTGCTCGACGAGGATGATGGACAGGCCCTCGCCCTTGAGGCGCGCGATCGTTCGTTCGACCTCGGCGACGATTTGCGGTGCTAGGCCTTCCGAGGGTTCGTCCATCAGCAATACACGCGGATTGTTCATCAGAGCGCGGCCGATGGCCAGCATCTGCTGCTCGCCGCCCGAGAGGCTGCCGGCGAACTGGCTGTGGCGTTCCTTCAATCGCGGGAAAGTTTCGAACACGCGCTCCAGCGTCCAGGGCGGGTTTTTGACGCCGGGTAGCTTGCGAAAGGCAACAACGAGGTTTTCGCGGACCGACAGGCTCTTGAAGATGCGGCGACCCTGGGGGACGAGTGCTACGCCTTCCGCCGAGATACGTTCGGGCGAGAAGCCGGCGACTTCCTTGCCGAAGACTTTGACGCTGCCGCGTTTGGGCGGCACCAGGCCCATGGCGACGCTCATCGAGGTGGTTTTGCCGGCGCCGTTTCGGCCGAGCAGCCCGAGCAGGCGGCCTTCGCCGAGTTCGAACGAGACGCCGTGCAGGACGTGGCTGTCGCCATAGTAGGCGTCAATGCCGGAGAGGGAGAGGGCTGAGGTGGTCATTGTGGCATTCCCGCTTCTTCTCCTCCCCCCTCGTGGGGGAGGTGGCCCG
>CAMDMH010000277.1 GCA_945901835.1 Devosia equisanguinis
CTACGCCGTCGACGCAGCCGTGAGCCTGACACGAAACCAGTCGGAGAGCCGGATGCGGGAAATCTGCACGTCCGGTTCGATGAGCGGGGAGAGGAAACGGGACGAGGGCATCATGCCCGCGTTGCCGCGCCTCTCCTCGACTCTACTGCTTCAAAGGCGGGGCGGACAAATCATGCAGAATCAAGAAGAGCCGACGTTTCAAACGGCTTGGAAATTCATCAAGCTGGGTGGCGGTTGTTTATTGGTCCTTTTCGCGCTGTTTTTGCTTCGGCCGGATAGCGAGTATATCCAGAATATGCAGCGGCTCGAATACGAGGGCCACTCCACCAAGGCAAAGCTGATCGACAAGATCGAAGGCAGGTCATCGTCTCCGACCCGATTGCCCCCAGGCGTCGGCGGAGCCGCAGGTGCCGCCACCAGAAGTTTTGCCGCTGGCAAAAGGCTCAGCGACTCTCCGGATCGTCGAAGCGACGGCCAAGCCAATCAGGATTTTGGCAGGCTGTTCTATCTGGAATACCAGTTCAAGACGCCCGCGGGTGAGCAGATTATAGACCAGGGTATCGTGTCGGCCGAGGTCTTCGATAGGATGGCCGTGGGTGCCACGTTGGAGATCATCTATCTCCCGGCGAATCCGAAGATCAACCGTCTGATCGACCATACGGAACCCCTCAAGCGCATACCGCAGGGCATCCTGGTCACCGTCAGCGTCATTATCGGCTCCTTTGGTGCCCTCCTGATCTGGTTGAACTGGCCGTCGAAGGCAATGGTCACGGCCGGGGTCGCGCCAGGCGGCGGTCGCAACGGTGGACAAGGCAACGGCCGGGGCCCACGTTCGGTTGGGGCTAATCGAGTTGCGTCGCCGGCGAGGCGGGGCTTCCACGCATCCAGGAAGTCCTTCGAATAGTTATCGTATCATCCCGTGACGGGCTGAAACTGAGCGTGCAGTGGTGGTCGGTCACCACCCGGATCTGGCTGTCTGCCCCCAATATGGCTTTGAACTTGCGGCAGTGCAGCAACGATTTGGAGGCGCGCCTGTCATTGAGCGCACGAAAGGTACATGCCATCTGATCATCCGTGTCGTCGGGCGGCAGCACATGGCCCAATTCCCGTTCCGTACCCACGGCAGTATCGTAGGTCCAGCGACCGCGCCTTCAGCTCGTCCATCTCCGCGCGACGGCGGCCTCGCAAACGCCCTCTCCTTCGGCAGAGCAAACATCGCTCGACGCACTAATCCCCGCCCTCTCCAACACCCGCATACTGCCCTCATCTTTCCTCACCGAACGGGGCGTGGTCGACCGCACCGCCATGCGGGGAAAGTGCGGTGTGTGGAGAAGCGGGGCGTCGGGCCAGCGCATCCGCAACGCAGGTATCGCTTCCACCCGCACCAAGCGCCGGCGACGCGGCGAGGCAGGGGGGATCAAACAGGCCCACGGTTATGCGGGATGGCTGAAAAGCCGCTCCGGGTGACCCGTCTCCGAACGCGATCCAAGCGAAAAAAGCCGCGGCGGGCGCTGCTGTGAGCAGCCCACAAAAAACTACACAGGGTTGCCGGCAGTGCCCGCCCCCGTTCGACATTCATCATCCGGCGCCTTCGGTGCCGGAAGCGCAGCTGCGTGCACGCGAAATGGGGACACAATTTCCTTGCCGCCAACTATCATCCTGGCGCTTCGGGGCCGGAAACTGTGTGCCCCCATTTTGCCCGGCCCCGGCTACCCCTCGAGCTTCGCCCCCACGCTCTCCATTAGCCCGCGGAACTCCTTGAAGCTCGTGGCGATGAAGGTCTCGTCGTCGATGGTCACGGACGCAGTCGAAGCAAGCCCCATGACCAGGAACGACATCGCGATCCGGTGATCCATATGCGTCACGACCCTGCCGCCGCCCTTCACCCCGGCAGCCCCCGCCCCCGTCACGATCAGCGTATCGCCCTCGACCCGCGCAGCAACACCGTTCGCGATCAAGCCATCTGCCGTAGCAGCCAACCGGTCGCTCTCCTTCACCTTGAGCTCCGCCAGCCCCTCCATCCGCGTCTCGCCCTCGGCAAACGCCGCGACGACCGCGAGAATGGGGTACTCGTCGATCATCGACGGCGCCCGCTCCCGCGGCACGCGCACACCCTTCAGCTTCGACGTCCGTACGCGCAGATCAGCTACCGGCTCGCCGCCTTCGTTCCGCTCGTTGGTGAAGGCGACATCCGCGCCCATCTCCAGCAGCGTATCGTAGAAGCCCCGCCGCGTCGGATTGATCAGCACGCCGTCGACGAACACCTCCGAACCCGGCACGATCAGCGCTGCCGCCGCGAGGAACGCCGCCGAGGACGGATCGCCCGGCACGGTGATGTCGCCCCCCTTCAATTCGGCCTCGCCCGTCACTGTTATCGCGACCTTGTTGCCGCGCTTTTCCGTGCGCACCTTCGCCCCGAAGAACTGCAGCATCCGCTCGGTGTGATCCCGCGTCTCTTCGCCGATCACAGTCGTCTCACCCGCCGCAGCAAGCCCCGCGATCAGGATCGCAGACTTGAGCTGCGCCGATGCGACGGGCAGGTCGTACACGATCGGCACCAGCGCGGCGCTGCCTGTGACGGTCAGCGGCAGCGTATCCTTGTCGCCCTCCGCAACCTGCAGGCCCATCTGCCTCAACGGCTTCAGTATGCGCCCCATGGGTCGCCGCGACAGCGATGCATCCCCCGTCATCGTCACCGTGATCGGCTGGCCCGCGACGACACCCATCATCAGCCGCGTGCCCGTACCGGAATTGCCGAAATCGAGCGGACCATCAGGCTGGGAAAGCCCGCCGACACCCCGCCCCAGCACTTCCCACGTATCCCCGACCTTGCGCGCAGGCGCACCGAGCGCCGTCAACGCCTTCGCCGTATTCACGACATCCTCGCCCTCGAGCAGACCCTTGATGCGCGTACGCCCCGTAGCGAGCGCGCCCAGCATCAAGGCGCGATGCGAAATCGATTTGTCGCCGGGAACACGAACGCGTCCCTTCAATGCACCAGAACGATGAGCGGTGAGCGGGCGAGGCGTGTGATCGTGCGACACGGAATGATGACCTGGAGGATTGTTCTCGGGAAACCGTCTTATAGCGGCCCGCTCGCGAAATTGCTTCCGGCTTTTTGCCAGTCGATTTGCGGGCCTATGCCAATGTGGCGAGCATCACTTCGAAGCCCCGTCATTCGCGTCACATGCCTCGACCGGATAAGCATCGCTGTGCTGCAAGCATGCCGCACCGCCACGACATTTTCGCCATGTTCCTGTGATGTTTCGGGGATCGATCGGCTCCGGGCCCGCACAGAAGTGGCATGGCTGGCCCGCGATGCCTGTACAGGACACAACATGAGTTCCCCCAGAGAGGCGAGTAGAGAAGCGAGCGCGTACATCGTATCCGCACGCCGCAGCACCCTCGGCCGCGTCGGCGGCATCCACCGGAACCGGCGCATCGAAGATCTGGCCGCGCCTATCATTACAGCAGCCCTCGAAGATGCCAGGATCGCCCCCGCGTACGTAGACGAGATCGTGATCGGCAACGCCAGCCAAGGCGGCAATCCTGCCCGCCTCATCGCTCTGTCGGCCGGCCTCCCACTGGCCGCACCAGCAATGACCATCGACCGTCAATGCGGCTCCGGCCTCGATGCCGTGTTGCACGCCATTCGCGTAATCGATCGTGGCGAAGCTCACATTGTCGTTGCCGGCGGGGTCGAGAGCCTATCGACCGCGCCCTGGCGGATCGCCAAACCGAAAAGCGTCTACCAGATTCCCCACTTCATCGGCCTGGAACCACCCACCGCCGGGCCCTCGGACATTCCCCAGCCGCTCGTCGCTTCGGAAGCCCTCGCCCAGCGCCATCAGATCAGCCGCGCACAGAGCAGGACGCTTTCGCGATGAAATCGCACCTGCGCGCCGAGACGGCCCGCGAAGGCCGGCGCTTTCAGGGCGAGATCGTTCCGTTTCGGGCGAGCCGCGAGGAAATGCGCGACGAGAGCGCGATTGCCGCAACCCTGGAGGATATCGAGGCCGAAATGGCTTACTGTCCGCCGGATGGAACTTTGACCCCCGCCAACACGTCCCAGCCGCACGATGGCGCTGCGATCGTTGTCGTCGTGTCCGAGGACGCGTGGCGCAAACTCGGCAAGCCGCCGGCCCTGCGGCTGATCGCCAGCGCCGCCGAAGGCGTCGAGCCGGATCACGAAGCCGACGCGCCCATCGCGGCCATGAACAAGCTATACGGCCGCCTCAACGGATTCGACCGCGCCTCCGTTCAGGCGATAGAATTGAGCGAAACCTCGGCCGCGCAGGCGATTGCCGTGATGAGCACCCTCGGCATCGACGACGGCATCCTCAATTCCGATGGCGGCGCGATCGTGCGCGGCCACCCGATGGGCGCCTCCGGAGCGGTGCTCGTGGTGCGTCTGTTCACCCGCCTCATCCGGCGCAACCCCGAGCGCAAGACGAAACGCGGCGCGGTAACATTGGGTGCGATCGGCGGCCTAGGCCTCGCCGCCATGTTCGAGACGATTTGAACGGCTCGCCACCTCGCAGATGCCCCACCCCTGCTACTTTGCCAACGCCATCACGCCACGCGCCGCCGCCCCGACGATGAACCGGATCTGCCGCTCGGTCTCCACCGGCCCCAGCGCCCCGAGCTTGTTGTCGAGAGCCAGCCAGACGATCCCGTGTACGCCCGAGAATAGCGCCCGCGCCGCGCTGAACCTCTCCGCCGTGTCCGCGATGTACCCGACCAGGCATTCCTCCACCAGCCGCAGCACAGCCTCCTGCTCGGCCCGGTAGCCTTCTGGCACGACTTTTCCCGGTTCCATCCGATGCTCAAACAGCGCGCGCCAGCGGTGCGTCTGCCGGTGGGCGAACCCGCTGTAGGCGAATGCGAGCGCCATCAACTGGTCCTCGAGGTTGTCCCGCCGCGCACTCTTGACGGCCGTCTCCAGCGTCTCGCCCAGGGCATGCAAGGTTCGAGTGTTAGCACTGATGATCAGCCCGTCGAGCCCTCCGAACACGTTGTAGAGCGTGCCGACAGAGCAATCGGCCTCCTGCGCCACGCGACGCGCCTGCACCGCGCCGAAACCGTCGCTTGCGATCAGCCGCTCGGCCATGTCGATCATCCGTGTCTCCAGGCGCTGCCTGTACAGTTGGCTCTCGTTCACGTCGTCACTCCATTCGGCGTTCAAATCAGACCGCGACGTGGCACCCGCATTCCCGAGAGGAACACGCCCCCGCACAACCATCTATTAACCGATTTCACGGCTCGCGTGAACCCAGTTCATATTTTTAGTTGCCCAACCGGGTAAGTTGAGCTAGAACTACAGATATGAACTGAGTTCACATCAGCAGGAAAGTCAGCTAAACATCACAAGATTAGCAATTGATATAGCAAAGTCATGGAGATGAGAATGATGCCTCTGCCCTCCAAATGAACAAGGCTCACGAACCTCGACCGACCCAACGCTG
>CAMDMH010000278.1 GCA_945901835.1 Devosia equisanguinis
CTTCGAGCCATCCGATGGCATCGCCGCGCACTTTCGACACCCACCCGCTGCCGGGACGTGACGCCGACGAGCGCGCGAAAGCGTCGACGATGCCACGCTCCGCGGCCGTTTTCGGTGGAATCGGTCTCGTCGCTTGCATGGCTGTCGTCGATGAGCCTGTCGCAGACATAGTCGTCTCGGTCATGGGGCAACCCCGCAAAGTCCGTTTCGGAGAGCCCGGCCTCAGGCCGCTTTGGTCTGGTATTCCGCGTAGCCCGATTTTTCGAGCTCGAGCGCCAGGTCTTTCGATCCCGATTTCTGGATCACGCCGGCAGACAGGACGTGAACCCGATCGGGGACGATGTAGTTCAACAGCCGCTGATAGTGCGTGATGACGATCATCGAACGCTCCGGCGACCGCAGCGCGTTTACGCCGTCCGAAACCACCTTCAGCGCATCGATGTCGAGACCGGAATCCGTCTCGTCGAGCACGCATAGTGTCGGCTCGAGCAACGCCATCTGCAGCACCTCGGCACGCTTCTTCTCGCCACCTGAGAAGCCTACGTTGACCGGCCTCTTCAGCATCTCGATGTCGATGTTGAGCTTGGCGCCCTTTTCACGGATGAGCTTGATGAACTCCGGCGTGGTGAGTTCCTTGCCACCTCGTTTCTTGCGCACGGAATTCATCGCGGTGCGCAGGAACGTCAGACCGGCGACACCCGGAATTTCCATGGGATACTGGAACGCGAGGAACACGCCCTTGGCAGCGCGTTCGTCCGGCGCCAAGCCGAGCAGGGACTCGCCATTCCATAGAATGCCTCCCCCGGTCACTTCGTACCCGCCACGACCGGCAAGCACATGCGCCAGAGTTGATTTGCCGGAGCCGTTGGGCCCCATGACCGCGTGCACCTCGCCCTTGGGAACGGTGAGAGACAAGCCTTTGATGATCGGCTTGTCTTCGTCGCTGAGCTTGACGTGCAGATCCTTGATTTCAAGCATGAACCGATTGCTGTCCTTGGCTTTTTGCCTGCCATAGCAGGTCGAACGCCGCACAAGCCTTCTTGTCGGCCTCGGCTTGACGGCTCTTCGCCATCTCTGCCGTCGTCATCAGGATCTTGACCTGGGACGCGTCGACGACCTTGCCATTCTGGCGCTGAAGTTCTTCGGTGACCAGTTTCGCTTCGCGTTTCGCCTCGTCTGCAATCGCCTCCGCCTGAAGCCACGACTGCTCGAGTTGTACGATACTGAGCGACATTGGTTATCCTCCACTCTCAACCAGCGGAACATACACGATGGGACGCACCCCGCTGTTTGCGCGTCCGCGACCGAGCCCTCCCGGTCTATTGTGATAGTGTACTCCAACAGCAACACTCACGCCATTACCTCTCGTTCATCTTTTTTTAACCATGCCGTAGCGGCTTCGAAGCAACTACCGACCCGATTCGTTTTCTCGCCGGGGAAGACAAACTGCTGACCTTCCAATTGCTTTTATCGGCGATTTGACGGTTACCCCACGCTCCCCTCGAGCGAAATACCGATCAGCTTCTGCGTCTCGGCCATGAATTCCATAGGCAACTGCTGGAGCACATCGCGCACGAAACCGTTCACGATCAGCGCCACAGCCTCCTCCGACGAAAGCCCGCGGCTCATCACGTAGAACAGTTGGTCCTCCGAGATCTTCGAGGTCGTCGCCTCGTGCTCGAAATGCGCGCTCGAGTTCTTCGCCTCGATGTAGGGCACCGTATGCGCCCCGCAGTCGCCGCCGATCAGCAGGCTGTCGCAGTTCGTGTAATTGCGCGCGCCCGTCGCCTTGCGGTGCGCCGAGACGAGCCCACGATAGGTGTTCTGAGAATGCCCCGCGGCGATGCCCTTCGAGATGATCCGGCTGGAGGTGTTCTTCCCGAGGTGGATCATCTTCGTGCCGCTGTCGACCTGCTGGTAGCCGTTCGAGATCGCGATCGAATAGAACTCGCCACGCGAGTTGTCGCCACGCAGGATGCAGCTAGGATACTTCCACGTGATCGCCGAGCCGGTCTCGACCTGCGTCCACGAGATCTTGGAGTTGCGCCCGCGGCAATCCCCGCGCTTCGTCACGAAATTGAAGACGCCGCCCTTGCCGTCCTTGTCGCCGGGATACCAGTTCTGCACCGTCGAATACTTGATCTCGGCATCGTCGAGCGCGATCAACTCGACCACCGCCGCGTGCAGCTGGTTCTCGTCGCGCATCGGCGCGGTACAACCTTCCAGATAGCTCACGTAGCTTCCGCGATCCGCAATGATGAGCGTCCGCTCGAACTGTCCCGTATTCTTCTCGTTGATGCGGAAATAGGTCGATAGCTCCATCGGGCAACGCGTGTTCGGCGGGATGTAAACGAACGAACCATCCGAAAACACCGCGGCATTCAGCGCCGCATAGAAGTTGTCCGACTGCGGCACCACAGTCCCGAGATACTTCCTGACGAGTTCGGGATGCTCGCGCATCGCCTCGGAGATCGAGCAGAAGATCACGCCGGCCTTCGCCAGCTCCTTCTTGAACGTCGTCACGACCGACACGCTGTCGAAAACCGCGTCGACCGCTACCTTGCCGCTCGAATATTCTTCCCCGGATTGCTCGTCGAGACCGCTCTTTTCTTCCTGCTTGCGCACGCCCGCCAGGATCTCCTGCTCCTTCAGCGGAATGCCGAGCTTGGCGTACGTCTTCAGAAGTTCCGGATCGACCTCGTCGAGGCTCTTCGGCCCTTCCGTGCTCTTCGGCGCGGAATAATAGTAGAGGTCCTGGAAGTTGATCTTGGGATAGCTCACCTTCGCCCAGGCGGGCTCGCGCATCGCGAGCCAGCGCTGATAGGCGTCGAGCCGCCAGGCGAGCATCCACTCCGGCTCGTTCTTCTTGGCCGAGATGAAGTGGATCGTGCTTTCGTCCAATCCCTTCGGCGCCTTGATCGACTCGATATCGGTCTCGAACCCGTACTTGTACTGGTCGACGTCGATCTTCCGGACCTGCTCGATGGTATCTTGAACTGCTGCCATTCTACGCTCCTGCCGTCACGTTCGCGCCAGCCAGCGCCTTGGCGCCAGTCACTGTCGGGATAGTCCCTGTCGCGATCGTATTTCCGATACGCCTGTCCCGCAGCCGCTGGATCTTGTCCCAGGCCGCGATAAAGCGCTCCACATCGTGTTCCGTCGTCGTCGGCCCGAGGCTCACCCGGATTGCGCCGCGCGCAAGCCTGCTGTCGATCCCCATCGCCGCAAGCACGTGGCTTCCGCCGATCTTGCCCGACGAGCACGCCGACCCCGCACTCACCGCGATACCCGCCAGATCGAGCTGAATCAGCAATGTCGAAGCATCGGCACCCACCAAAGCGATGCACGATGTGTTGGGTATCCTCGAACTCTGCGAACCGATCACAACGGCATCGGGCGTGATCGCCTTGACGCCCGCTTCGAGCCGATCGCGCAGCCGAGTCACGCGCGCCATGTCACCGAGCCCCTCGAGCGCTGCGGCGGCGGCTGCACCGAAACCGGCGATAGCCGCGACGTTTTCCGTCCCCGACCGCCGCCGCCGCTCCTGCCCGCCACCGGCGAGCAAGGGCCGCAACTCTATTCCCTCTCGGATCACCAGCGCGCCGACGCCCTTCGGGCCGCCCAGCTTGTGTGCCGAGATCGACATGAAATCGATCCCCAACGCCCTGAAATCGACTGCCACCCGCCCGACCGCCTGGACCGCATCGCCATGAACGAGATAGCCGGATCTCCGCGCCACCTCTGCGGCTTCGGCGATCGGCTGAACCACACCGGTTTCTGCGTTGGCGAGATGGATGCTAACCAAACCACCCGCACCACAGGTCCCCCTCCCCCCCGTGGGGAGGGGATAGGGGTGGGGGGCGACCAGAGAGGGGTGGAGGGCCGGCAATGCACCGGCGATTGAAGCGACATCGACGAGACCGCCGGCACAGCAACGCAACTCGATCACGTCGGACCTGCTCGACCGCGCAGGCGCCAGCACGGAGTCGTGCTCCGTGGCACCGACCAACAAGCGATCCCAGCCGCCGCGCACGACCCAATTGTTGGCTTCCGTCGCGCCGCTCGTGAAGACCACTTCCTCCGGCTTCGCCCCGACCAGCGCAGCGACATGCTCCCGCGCAACTTCGACAGCCTCTCGCGAACACCGCCCCTCGGCATGCACCGACGAAGCGTTGCCGACGAGATCGAAAGCCGCGAGCACCGCTGCTCGTGCCTCCGGACGCAGCGGCGCGGTCGCGTTGTGATCGAGGTATGTGCGCTGATCGCTCATCAGGCCGATGGCCTCTCCGGCGCCGCAGCTACGGCAGCAGCGACCGTTACTGGCGTGGTCACGATTTGCCCGACACGGCCGGCCAGCAGATCGCCGAGGCTGACCTGCGCGAGAAAGCCATGAATGTGATCGCCCAGCGCATTCCAAAGTCCGTGCGTCAGACAACGATGCTCGCCGACGCAACCTACGCCCGTATCGCCATGACACCGCGTCATACGCGTGTCTTCCTCGACCGCCCGCATCACATCCGCGACCATGATCTCGGAAGCCACCCGCGCCAGACGATAGCCACCTGCGCGCCCGCGCTCGCTCTCGACGAGGCCGGCCCGCCGCAACTTGAGGAAGATCTGCTCGAGATAGGCAACGGACAAGTTCTGACGCTCCGCTATCGCCGACAGCGGCATCGGATCGAGCTGGCCATGCTTGGCAAGGTCCGCCATTGCCATGGCCGCGTACCGTCCACGGGTGGTCAATTCCACGCCAATTACTCCAACGCCGCTGGATCGACCGCCTGCAGCCGACGATCCGGCCGCCAATCGAACGAGCATTCTCTGTGATCGATGACAGTCATCGTTCTTGTCACGCGCCAGCCGATATGTGCTAAGACAGCCGCCCACGCGAACCGTTTCATGCATGCAGGGGTTGAAAGACCATGCACGCTCGAACGGTTCTAATTCTAAATCGACTATGGTAATCCCGAGCAGCGAAGTCAAGTTTTCTTGACCGCAGGCTGATGCGCCTTCTCGCCCAACCGCATGACCTGCGGCACGACGAGCTGTGGATCGGGATACCGGATACCGCCCGATACGAGCGCGAGAGGTTCGATGCCAGAGCTGATCATCAATGGCCCCGTCGGCCGCCTGGAGGCGCGCTATCATCACGAGCCGGACCCCCGCTCGCCGATTGCGCTGATCCTCCACCCACATCCGCAGTTCGGCGGCACCATGAATAACCCGGTGATCCACCAGCTCTATTACATGTTCCACGATCGCGGCTTCTCGACGCTGCGCTTCAACTTCCGCGGTGTCGGCCGCAGCCAGGGCTATTTCGACAACGGCCCGGGCGAGCTGGCCGATGCGGCCTCTGCGCTCGACTGGCTGCAGATCGTCAAGCCCGATGCGAAAGCCTGCTGGATCGTCGGCTTCTCGTTCGGCACTTGGATCGCGATGCAGCTCCTGATGC
>CAMDMH010000279.1 GCA_945901835.1 Devosia equisanguinis
GTCGGCAGGAAACCCTGCCGTGCGACGTGCATGAAGATCGCACTGCCCGCGCGGCGCTTGCGAGTGCTGATGTTGTAATCGAGCACGACGACGAGATCGTAAAGGCCATCGTCACGCCACAGCCGTTCGTGGCTGGCCGGATAAGGCAGCCTGACTTCGCGATTGTAGTTGCGGTCCGCGCTGTCGTCGCACCAGACTGCCGCCGGCCGGATGGCCTTCACCGGCAGTCGCGTCGCTGGCCGCCGCACTCTGTCGGGCCGGTAGAGAACGCAGAGCAGCCGAAATCGCCCGGTTGGCGTGGCCCCGTCGCCTTCGCGCTTGATCGCCCGCCGGCCGGTCTTGCCGAGAGCACAGGGCACGACCATCGAGGCCAGCCTTAGCCGGCCGATCGTACGTACCCGTGAAAGTCCACTCACGATCAAGTGATGGCTACGGCGTCTCGAGGCTCTAATAGACAGATTGTTCATCCCGAAATGACTTGTGGCGTCTTGGCACCAATGTGCGGGATGGTAGAATTGAACCGGACAGCATACGGCTGCAAGTGCAGGAGACGGTAAACATGAGCGCTGCTCGAAAGATGCTCATCGTGGACGACGACGATGATCTCCGGGAGTCGCTCCGGGAGCAGCTCGCGCTGTACGACGAATTCGAGCTGGACGCAGCGCCCACAGCCGGCAAGGGCCTCGAAGCAGTCAAATCTGGGCATTTCGACCTACTGATCCTCGACGTTAACCTGCCTGACATGGACGGCCGGGAGCTTTGCAAGCAGCTCCGCAAGTCGGGCTTCAAGTCGCCGATCATCATGTTGACCGGCAACGTCTCGGACGCCGATATGATTCTCGGGCTCGACGCGGGCGCCAACGACTATGTGTCCAAGCCTTTCAAGATCGCGGTGCTGCTCGCCCGCATCCGTGCCCAGTTGCGCCAGCACGAGCAGAGCGAGGACGCGGTCTTCACGATCGGCCCTTTCACTTTCAAGCCGGCGGCCAAGCAGCTTGTCGATGAGAAGGGCGGCAAGATCCGCCTGACCGAGAAGGAATCCTCGATCCTCAAGTATCTCTATCGCGCCGATGAGAAGGTCGTTTCGCGCGAGACGCTGCTGCACGAGGTTTGGGGATACAACGCGGGCGTCACCACGCACACGCTCGAAACGCACATCTATCGGCTGCGCCAGAAGATCGAGAAAGATCCCTCGGAAGCGGTTCTGCTGGTCACCGAAGCCGGCGGCTACAAGTTGGTTCCGTAGCCCCCACTTATCCCCACATGTGCACGGCCACGGCGGGCAGGTGGACCCACACCCCCGAATCGTCCGACCAACGTCCATCGAAGTCGTTTGGCTGAAGACGTGCAGTGGGGCCTATCATGTCGATGGACGCAGTTTCGGCGCATCTCGTGCGCCTCGAGATCTTTCACGGTCTGAAGCCGCTGCAGATCACCGAGATCGTGCGCCATGCGGAGCGCGTCGTCTTCAAGGGCGGTCAGGTGCTGATCGAGGATGGCAGAGCGGGCGATGCCGCGATCATCGTCGTCGGTGGTGAGGCGGTCCGCACCAAGGCGCCGATGGTCCGCACCGAGGAGGAAGAGCCGATCGAGCCTGGCTCCATGCTAGGCGAGATGTCGATGCTGATCGAAACGGATTATTCCTCGACCGTCGTCGCCCGTTCCGACGTGCGCGCGCTCAGGATCACCCGCGATGCCATGCTGACGATGATGCTCGAAGATCCTTCGCTTGCCGAGCATCTCGTCGCCAAGGTCGCGCGTCGCCTGCACAACATCGCTGCCGAGCTACGCAAGATCGACGTTGTTCTGGCCGCTTCCTCGACGCCGGATGCAGCCGAGGAAGCGTCCGGCGAAGGTCATTTGCATACGGCCGGCCGATCAGCGGGCGCCATGGCCTCTCACTGATCGGCTGCTCATCGTTCAGCTTCCGGCAGCATCGATCGCGATCTGCGCGAATATCGCATCGAGTTCTCTGGCGATCACGCCGAGCTCCTTCTTGCGCCGTGTGACATAGGTCGCGAACACGGCGCTGGGCGTGCGATATGACAGCGTCGCCATCCCGTCTGCCCCCTCCGTGACGTAGATTCGGATCGGCGCTTCGATTCCGGCGGCGATGCTTGTCGCCAGCATGCGGCGGGCGAAATCATTGCGGAACACACCGGCTACACGATTGCCGGGAAGGGTGAAGCCTTGAGCCTTCGCGCCGTCCGATGCGCTGGCCGAATTGACGATGGCCATCTTGTTCTTCTTGACCGCTTCTTCCAGCCGCTTGTTGAGCTCGGCATAGGAATGCTTGGTCGCGATGATGCTCCATCCCCGTCGTTTCGGGAGATCCGACGGCAGGGCCGGCTTGGCAGGGGCGGCCAGAGTAGATACCGGCGTGGATGTCTGGGCCGCGGGAGCCGGTGTCTGGGCTGCAGCTATTCCTGGTGCGATCAGCAACATCGTTGCCGCCATGACGCATTTGAGCACGATCATTTCCTCCATTTGTCACGGCACTGAACAACCGCGAAGGCGTCCCGTCGCAGATGAACCGCCGTTCCACCAGTCAACACTCGGTGAGAACCGCGTGAGAATTGGCGATGCCACTGGTTGCATTTGTCGGCGCAGCAGGTAGTCTTACGAGCGTAAGAATAGTCTTCGCGAGCCACGCGATACGCCGCAGCAGGTCGGTGCCGCGACAGGGAGAGCCGCCCATGTTTCTGAAGAATTCCTGGTATGTAGCCGCCAATGATCACGAAGTCGGCCGAAAGCCGCTCGGCCGCGTTCTTCTGAACGAGCCCGTTGTCATGTATCGCAAGGAGGACGGTACGGTCGTCGCCTTGGAAGACCGTTGCATGCATCGCCATCTGCCCTTGTCGATGGGTAAGCTCGACGGCGATAAACTGCAGTGCCACTATCATGGCCTCCAGTACGACGGCGCGGGCAAATGCGTGCGCATTCCCGGCCAGGACATGGTGCCGCCGACCGCCAAGATCCGCGCCTATCCGGTAGTCGAACGCTATCACTGGGTCTGGATCTGGATGGGCGATCCAGCGCTAGCCGATCCCGCTAAGATCGTCGATTATCACTGGCTCGACGACGAGAACTGGGGCGCGCGCACGTCCTATCTCCACGTAAAGTCGAACTGGCAACTCATCGTCGACAACCTGCTCGACCTGACCCACCTTGCCTTCGTGCACGAAACGACCATCGGCAATTCAGCCCTCGTCGACAACGCCAGCGTCAAGGTCACGCGTGGCCCCGAGGAGGTCCAGGTCACGCGCTGGATCGTGAACTCACCTGCGCCGCCGACATTCGTGAAGGCCGGCGGCTTCACCGAGCCCGTCGACCGCTGGCAGATCATCGACTGGCGTCCGCCTGCGTTCATTCGTCTGGACGTCGGCGCGACACCGACGGGCACTGGCGCTCCGGAAGGCAAGCGCGTCGGCGGCATCGAGATGCGCAATCTCAACGCCGTAACGCCCGAGACCGAGAACACCTGCCACTATTTCTGGGGCCAGGCGCACAGCTGGGACGCCAAGAACGGCGCGCTCAGCGACATGCTGCTCGGCCAGATCCAGATGGCGTTCCTCGAGGATGTGGCGGTGTTCGAGGCGCAGCAGAAGAACCTCGAGATGATCAAGAACCCGCCGCAGCTCGACATCAACGCCGACACCGGCGTGATCCAGGCTCGCCGGATCATCGATCGCCTTCACGCCGACGAGATGGCAGCGATACAGCGTCCCCAGGCCGCCGAGTAGGCGGTTGGGATATGGCCGACGAATACGGCTGGCAGCGCGTGGCAGCACTCGGCGATATCGCGCCCGGCGAACCTCATGGCGCAAAGTACGGCGAGCGCGAAGTCGTGCTCGTCTCCCACGAAGGACAGGTCTACGCCCTCGCCGGCATCTGCCCGCACGCTTACGCGCTGATGTGCGACGGCTTCATCAGCGGCACCGAGATCGAATGCCCGCTCCACGCGGCCGCCTTCGATATCCGCACCGGCAAATGCCTCGTCGGCCCCACCGGCACCGCCGACCTCGCGACGTACGAGGTGAAGTTGGAGGGGGACGAGGTTTGGGTCCGGCGTAGGGCGGATTAGCGAAGCGTAATCCGCCGGAAACAAGCGGTGGTCTCGGCGGAACACGCCCAAGTGGGCTATTCCGCCCTACGGGCCACTTTCCCACAAGACCCGTGCGCAATGCTCGCCGTTGTCTTCGTGTTGCCGGAGAATCGCGCGAATGAAGCCGACGTAGCGCGGCTGCAATGCAACTCGACGCCTCCGCGCTCGCTGACAGCGAGGATCTGCCCATGGCGCCGCGCCTGCTTTCCAAATCGAAACTCATTGCATGGCGGCAGTGCCCGCGCCGCCTCTGGCTCGAGGTGCACAAGCCGGAGCTGCGCGAGGATTCCGCCGGCTCCGAGGCCCGCATGGAAGCCGGTAACGAATTGGGCCGCCTCGCGCGCCGGCTTTACGATCCCGACAACAAGGGCGAGACGATCGACTTCAAGGAGATCGGTTTCGGGCCGGCCCTCGAACGCAGCAAGACCGTGCTGTCAGAAGCAAAGCCCTTGTTCGAAGCTGGCTATGCCGCCAACGGCGCGCTTGCCTTCGCCGACGTGATGCTGCCGGTTGCCAAGAGCGGAAATCCGTCTTGGCGCATGATCGAGGTGAAATCGTCGACCAGCGTCAAGGACTATCACCGCGAGGACGCATCGATCCAGGCCTACATCGCACGCAAGGCCGGTGTGTCGCTCGAAGGGATCGCGGTCGCCCACATCAACAGAGACTTCGTCTATCGCGGCGGCGAGGACTACGCGGGCCTTCTCGCCGAGGAGGACCTGACCGCCGAAACCAAGGCCCTCGCGCCGGAGGTGGAACAGTGGATCGGCGAGGCGCACAAGGTGGCAAGCCTCCCAGCCGAGCCCACGACGATCCGCACCGGCGGCCATTGCAGCGAGCCCTTCGCGTGCGGCTTCTATGACCACTGCATCGCGGGCGAGCCGCAGCCCGAGATGCCCGTCGATTGGCTGCCGCGCCTGCAGAAGAAGGACGTGAAGGACTTCATCGAGACGAAGTCGATCACCGACCTGCGCGAGGTGCCGGACGAATACCTCAACGAGATCCAGCTCCGCGTGAAGCGCGCGAGCATTTCCGGCAAGACGTTCTTCGATGCACCGGGCGCCGGCCGCGAGCTGAAGGGCCATGGCCTGCCTGCCTGCTTCCTCGACTTCGAGACGGTGCAGTTCACGATTCCTATCTGGAATGATACGCGTCCCTACCAGCAGTTGCCGTTCCAGTTCAGCCTGCACAAGCTCGGCACCGACGGAAAGCTCACGCACGCCGAGTTTCTCGATCTTTCCGGCGTCGATCCGTGCGAAGCGTTTGCAAGAACGCTCATCGAAAAGTGCGACGGCCGCGGCCCCGTGTTCGTCTACAATGCGCAGTTCGAGTCGGGCCGCAT
>CAMDMH010000280.1 GCA_945901835.1 Devosia equisanguinis
ATGGCGGCCTTGCCGGCAGGCCCCCGGCTCGGCTACTTCCCGGAACCATGAAAATCTATCGCGCCTTCGCCACCGTCGGCGGCCTGACCATGATCAGCCGCGTCCTCGGTTTCATCCGCGACATCATGGTGGCCGGCGTCCTCGGCTCGGGCGCAATCGCCGACGCGTTCTTCGTCGCCTTCCGCTTTCCCAACCTGTTTCGCCGGCTGTTCGGCGAAGGCGCGTTCAACGCCGCCTTCATCCCGCTTTTCTCCAAGAAGCTCGTCGGCGAGGGGCGAGAAGCGGCACTACGGTTCGCGCAAGACGCGATGTCCGGCCTGCTGTTCGTGCTGGTGGTACTCTCGGCGATCCTGATGATCTCCATGCCCTGGCTCATGTACGCCATCGCACCGGGCTTTGCCGGCGATAAGGAGAAGTTCGACCTCGCCGTCGTGCTGACCCAGATCGCGTTCCCCTACCTCACTTGCATGTCGCTGGTGGCGCTGCTGTCGGGCGTCCTGAACTCGATCGAGAAGTTCGTCGAAAGCTCTGCCGTTTCGATCGTCCTCAACCTCACGTTGATCGCCGCCATTCTCATCGCGATGGCGCTCGGCTACCGCAACGACGCCAACGCCGGACACGCCATGGCCTGGGGCGTCTTCGCCGCCGGCATCCTTCAACTTCTGCTGCTCGTTCACGGTGCCTGGCGCAACGGCATGCTGCCGCGCCTCGTCCGCCCCGTCTGGAACGAAGACATCAAGCGTCTGGTGACGCTGGGCGTTCCCGGCGTCATCGCCGGCGGGATCACCCAGATCAACATCCTCATCGGCACGATCATCGCGACGATGCAGAACGGCGCGGTATCCCAGCTCTACTACGCCGACCGGATCTACGAATTGCCGCTCGCCATCATCGGCATCGCCATCGGCGTCGTGCTGCTGCCGGAGGTGAGCCGCGCGCTACGCGCCAACGATCCAGAAGCCGTCAGCCGCGCGCAAAACCGCAGCCTCGAGTTCGCGATGCTGCTGACCGTGCCGTCGGCCGTGGCCCTCTCCGTGATCGCCACGCCGATCGTGCGCGTGCTGTTCGAGCGGGGCGCGTTCAGCCCGGCCGACACCTTCGCCACGGCCTCGGCGCTTTCGATCTTCGCGCTCGGCCTGCCGGCGTTCGTGTTGATCAAGGTTCTCTCGCCGTCCTATTTCGCCCGCGAGGACACAAAGACTCCGATGCGCTACGCGGCGATCAGCCTGACCGCCAACACGGCCGGCTCCATCGCCCTGTTTTTCGTGTTCCGCGACATGGGATTTCTGCCGCATCTCGGGATTGCCGTGGCGACCACGCTGGGCGGCTGGCTCAATGCGCTGCTGTTGTGGCGTGGACTGGCCGTCCGATCGCATTTCGCGCTCGATGCGACCACGAAGCGCAATTTGCCCCGGATCGTCCTTGCAGCCCTCGCGATGGACGGAGGCCTCGTCATCCTCGCCGACCTTCTGGCGCCCTGGCTCGCGCCACGCGCGCCGATCCTGCATAGCGGCCCTGCCCTCGCCGCTATCGTCACCGCCGGCGCCGTGTTGTATTTCGGCGTCTGCGCGGGTCTGGGCGTGCTGAACCGGGCGACCGTGAAACGCGCGTTCTCTCGCAACAAGTAGCCCCGACGTCCCCTCCCGCATTTCGCTTCTATCGGCGCGCGAACACGGGTAATCCTTACGCGCGGCTCTGGACCGCGCACTATCGGACAACGCAGTCGACCCGCACGATGCCCTGGCTGACGATATTCAAGACCATCGGTTCCGCCGAGGGCAGCATACTGGAACGCCTCAGCAAGGCGATCCGGGCCACTCTCGGGCTGGAGAGCCGCGCCGGCGTCGACCGCGCCGCCTTCACGGCGGCCGTCGTCGCCCTTTCCGCCAAGCTCAGCATCGCCGACGGCGTCTCTCTGCGCATCGAGGAGGAAACGTTCGAGCGTATGTTCAGCTTCGAACCCGAGGAAGCAGCGAATGTCCGCTGGCTGTTCCGGCTCGCCGCCAAGGATCCCGCGGGCTTCGAGAGCTGCGCCCGTGAATTGACGGCATCGCTGGGCGCCCGTCCCGACCTGCTGCGGGACGTATTCGAGGCCTTGATGCATATCGCCAGTGCCGACGGCATCCTGCACGCGAGCGAAGACGGCTTCCTCGCGACCGTCGCGGAGACATTCGGCTATTCGACAGAGAAGTACCGCGCCATCCGCGCCCGGTTCGTCCTCGATCCCGCGGATCCCTACGAGGTCCTCGGCGTTGCGCGGGAGCTACCAGACGAAGCCCTGAAATCGCGCTACCGTGAACTCGTGCGACGCAATCATCCCGATACGCTAGCCGGCAAGGGCCTGCCCAAGGAACTGCTGGACGTGGCCAATCGAAAGCTCGCCGCCATCAACGCCGCATGGGAAACGATCGCCCGGGAGCGCAGCCTGTGACGGCAGTAAGGACGAGGCTGGCCACAGACACAACTGCACGCAAGGAGCAGGCCCCGTGCTGACCCCCGACAGCCCGCTCGTCTCCCGCATTCACGTCTCGCCAAACATCGACGAGCGCCGGCGCGGCCTGACGCCGGCTCTTTTGATCCTGCACTACACCGGCCTGCCCACCGTCGAACGCTCGATCGAGGTGCTCGCCGACCCGCGGTGCAAGGTCTCGTGCCACTACGTCGTGGACGAGACAGGTCGTGTCACCCAGATGGTCGCCGAGGCCCAACGGGCCTGGCAGGCGGGCGTATCGTCCTGGTTCGGCGAAACCGACATCAATTCGGCTTCCATCGGCATCGAGATCCAGAACCCCGGCCACTCCGGCGGCTATCCCGATTTCCCGGCCGCGCAGATGACCGCGGTCCGCGATCTCAGCCTCGATATCATCCAGCGGTACACGATGCCCGCAGCCGGCGTGCTCGCCCACTCCGACATCGCCCCGGCCCGCAAGATCGATCCTGGCGAGAAATTCGACTGGCAGGGGCTGGCCAAGGCCGGCGTCGGCCATTGGGTTCCACCCGAATCACCCTCCGAGGGTGGCTTGAAGTTGGGCCTGGGCGACAAAGACGAATGCGTCTCGGCTATGCAGCAACGCCTCGCCGCGTACGGCTACGGCGTGCCGACTTCCGGTGAATTCGATATCGCAACGCAGTACGTGGTCATCGCCTTTCAGCGACACTTCCGCCCCGCGCGCGTGGACGGCTGCTGGGATGCGTCTTGCGCTACGACCTTGGAGCGACTGATCGAAGCGCTACCGAAGCCTGAACTGATAACCTGAACGCGCGATCTACTCCGACCGCATCACGAAGCAGTCGATCTGCCGGCGGCGCATCTCCACGCACGTAGACGCCGCCGTGCGCGAATCGAAACCGATGAACCGTGCGCGGAAGACCTGCCGGCTGTCCTTTGAGATGGCGAACGTCCGCGCTTGGCTCGTGCGCAATAAATCACCAGCGCTGCTGCGGGCAGCCGTCAGCGCCCGATCGGCCTCGACTGAACTGCCGAATGCACCGATCTGAATTTCGTATCTCCCGCTTCCGGATATGGCAGCTACTGTCTCGACCGGCAGCGGCCCGCGCACAGCGTAAGGCGGCGTCATGGTTGACGCGACCGGGGAAAGTTGCGCCGCTTGCTGTTGCAGGCTCGACGGCGGATTTCCTCGCCCGACACTCTGCTGAGTTACGGGCGGCATCCGCTCGGGCTGGCGCTGCGTCGAGATCGTACCGCTGACCGGAGCAGACGGTGCGAACGCAAAGCGTGACGAACCCGCGGTGTCGCTCGGTCCACCGGAAGCTGCAGCCGGCCGCACAGCAGGCACCGGAGCCGGCACCGCCACCGGCTGGGCCGCGCTGGAATGCCGCGGCGCGCCAGCATCCGGCACCGTTGAAACGACACGCGGCCTGGGCGGGACCATGACCGGCCGCGGCCCCTCTGAAACCGGCCCCGCAGCCACGAGGGACTCGGGCTGCACCATCGCTCGCGGCCGAACGGCTGGCGCCGCAACCAGCACCGGAGCCGAACGACGTGTCTTGTAGGGCGACGAAGCGATCAACGCGCGCGTCAGCATCTGCTGCATCGCATCGTCACGCCGCGCGGCCGTGCTGCCGCCGAAGATGGCACCGACCACGTGACGTCCGCCGCGCCGGACCGACGAGACGAGGTTGAAACCGGACGCGCGCGTATACCCGGTCTTGATGCCGTCCGTACCCTGATAGCGGTAGAGCAGATTGTTGTGATTGCGGTAGCTCGAACCTTCGTAGGTAAAGCTGCGCGTCGAGAAGAGCTGGTAGTGCTGGGGAAAGTCGTCCTGCAGGCGCAGCGCCAGCCGCACCATGTCGCGCGCCGTCGTCACCTGCCCCGGGTCGGGCAGCCCAGATGCGTTGCGGAACGTCGTTCGGCTCATCCCGAACAACCGTGCCCTGTCGGTCATCATGCGCGCGAACCGCGCCTCCGTGCCCCCGAAGTGCTCGGCGATCGCGACCGACATGTCGTTGGCCGACTTCGTGATCAGCGACTTCATCGCATCGAGCAGCGATATGGTCTCGCCCGGATCCAGATCGAGTTTCGTCGGCGGCTGGGAAGCAGCCTCCTGCGAGACCCTGATTCGAGTTGCATAGCTCGCGCGGCCCTGCTCGATCGCCTCGAACGCCATGTAGAGCGTCATCATTTTGGTGAGCGACGCGGGATATCGCGGCTCGTCCGCCTGCGCCGCGTAGAGAACCTGCCCGTTGTTGGCATCGACGACGAGCGCGGCTTGCCGGTCCTGCGCCACGGCCGCCCCGGCGCAAAGCAACATCGCCGCTGCAGCCCAAATTCCAAGAGAAAACCGACAGATACCCGGCACCAACCCGCCTCTTGAATGCACATGCGCTCCGCGCGTCCCGAACCCGTCATCCGCACCGCAAGCCGGCGGGCTCGATTGGCCCATCCCCCCGAAACCGCAGCGCAGCCGGGGATCATCACCACTCCAAGAGGGCAACTTGTTGGCCGCAATGGGGCTGCCTGTGCCAGCCCCGAAGAGCTGGACCAGCCATGGTCGGATTTTCGAATACGCGAACATGCCTGCAACCCTACCGCGAACCTCTGGGTATACGGTTAACGGCCCGCGTTTCCCCCGGAAGGCACCGCAGCGTGCTTACGCTTTAGGCAATCGGATCAATAAATTGGCCACCACTTCCACGGCCGCAGAACAGCTATGCGCAGCCATTATATTGCACTGCACCATTTTTCTTGTAAATTATGCTGCCCCGCATATAATACTATGCAACGCAGCGGGCCGGAGGCGCTACCCGCAGGCGGAAATCGCGCCGCGCCGAACAACCCGGACCCCTTGTCCGGACACCCCAGGAGAAAAGATCATGGCCAAGGAAATGGAAGACGTCACGAAGATGGGTCAGGCGGGCATGGACAACGCCATGAAGATGTGGGGCGAGTGGACCAAGAACTGGCAGGCCGTGACCG
>CAMDMH010000281.1 GCA_945901835.1 Devosia equisanguinis
AAGCGTCGCCGCGCGCCCTTTCCCTCTCCCCGTCATTACGGGGAGAGGGAAAGGGCATGCCCTCGGGCACGGACCCGAGGGTGAGGGGCGGCCACTTGGCCGACAATGGCATCAAGCGCCGTCCGCTTGTTGATGTTGACCGTCCGTGCCGGGTGATGCAGCATATCGACGTGAATGACCCATTGAATGAAGGCGCTCCTCGCCACCGTCACGCAACCCTCTCCCCGGCTCGCCACAGGCTGGCGCGGAGCGCCTTCGTTCGGTGCCGATTAACCGACGGCAGAAGCTGGCCCATCTCGGAAGATCGGCAGACACCGGAACAAAAACGGTCTTCAGGGGGCAGCGGACATCGTCGGATGAAGGCGTTGCGCACGTTGCCGCCCCTCACCCTCGGGTCAGTGCCCGAGGGCATGCCCCGGCCCTCTCCCCGTGAAGAACGGGGAGAGGGAGCGGCGCGCGCTCGCCACTTCGCATTGGTGTCAAAAGGGGAACTGGTCGTGCCGTCGGGGCGGGCTTCGTGGAAGCCCGTCCAGCTCAACCCCACTCGCCGCCGTTGCCGCCGGGTTTGCGTCTGGCGCCGCGGGTGGAGAAGCGGACGGCTTCTTCGGCGGCGCGGACGACCGCCTTGGCTTTGTTGATGCACTCCTGCTGCTCGTTCTCGGGCTGGCTGTCGTAGACGACGCCGGCGCCGGCCTGGACGTGCATGACGCCGTCCTTCACCAGCGCGGTCCTCAATACGATGCAGGTGTCCATCTGGCCGTTCGCCGAGAAGTAGCCGACGCAGCCGGCATAGGGGCCGCGCTTGTGCTTTTCGAGTTCGTCGATGATCTGCATGGCGCGAACTTTCGGCGCGCCCGAGACGGTGCCTGCGGGAAAGCCGCCGAGCAGTGCGTCGATCACGTCGAGGTCGTCCCGCAGGCGGCCCTGCACGTTCGAGACGATGTGCATGACGTGGCTGTAGCGTTCGATGACGAATTTCTCGGTGACCTCGACGGAGCCGATCTCGGAGACGCGGCCGACGTCGTTGCGGCCGAGATCGAGCAGCATGAGATGCTCGGCGCGCTCCTTGGGATCGGTGAGCAGGCTTTCGGCGAGCGCCTCGTCCTGCTGGGGTGTGGCGCCGCGCGGGCGCGTGCCGGCGAGCGGGCGGATCGTGACCTCGCCGTCGCGGACGCGGACGAGGATTTCCGGGCTCGAGCCGACGAGGGCGTAGCCGCCGAGGTCGAGGTGATAGAGGAACGGCGAGGGGTTCGTGCGGCGCAGAGCGCGGTAGAGCGCGAACGGCGGCAGCGTGAACGGCGTCGAGAAGCGCTGCGACAGGACGATCTGGAAGGCATCACCGGCGCGGATGTACTCCTTCGCCTTTGCGATCATGCCCATGTATTCGGCCGGCGTGGTGTTCGACACGGGGTCGGACACGGGCATGCGGGCGGCGGTGGTCGCGGTCGCGGCGTGCGGCATCGGTGCGTCGAGCGCCGCTACGACTGCTGCAAGGCGCTTCTGCGCCGCGGCGTAGGCTTTCGCGGCGGTCTGGCGCGGGGTCGGACGCACGGGCGTCACGACGGTCATCTCGTCCTTCACGTTGTCGAAGATGATGACGATGGTCGGACGCACCAGCACCATGTCCGGCACGCCGAGCACGTCGGGCGGCGTGTCGGGCAGGTGCTCGACGAGGCGGATGGTGTCGTAGCCCATGTGGCCGAAAACGCCGGCGGCCATCGGCGGCAGGGCTTCGGCCAATTCCATCGCGGATTCGGCGAGCAGCGAGCGCAACGATTGTAGCGTCGGCTCGGGAGCGGGCTTGAACGCGTCGGGCTTCGTCTCGGCGGTGCGGTTGATCTCGGCCGCATTGCCGTTGGCGCGCCAGACGATGTCCGGCGCGAGGCCGATGATCGAATAGCGGCCACGCGCGGCGCCGCCTTCGACGGACTCCAGCAGCAGGCTCATCGGCTTGCCGTGGGCGACCTTGAGGTAAACCGAGACGGGAGTTTCGAGGTCGGAGACGAGGCGGGTCCAGACGACCTGAGGCGTGCCCTTGTCATAGCGCTCGGCGAAGGCGTCGAAGGCGGGCTCGACGTCGAGGGCGGCTGTCTTGCGCGCGTGCGTACTCACGGGGGCCTCGGAAAAATGGAGTTCGGCAGGGAAGCGCCATCAGCGCTGACATTGTCGTTCGGTGGTCCACCAACTTGACCTGCTTGCCCGTGACGAACGTTCCGACCGCAAGGTCGGAGCGGGAAGAGCCGGGGCCTTTACACCATCCAGAAGTGCAAAGGTCCCGGATAGCCTTGCTGCGCTAGGCTTCCGGGAACGCAGAAACTCGTCTGTCGGCGCCTATGTGGTCAGCGCTGCTCCGTGGTCTCGCCGGTGGTGCGTTTGAAGAGCGTTTCGTTGATCTTCACGCCGTAGCGCTCGCGCAGCGCCAGGACGTACGACTGGACCGCGTCCTGCTGCAACTCGCCGCGCAGTTGGGTGGCGATCTCGGCTGTCTGCTCCTTGGTGGGGGCTGGCGGTTTGCCGATCTCGACGAGGCGGAACACGACGCGCTTGGCGCCGTCGCCGGTATCGAGCGAAGCCCGGGCGCCGGCCCCGATGCTGAACGCACGCTGGATCACGGCGGGCGGCACGCCCTGATCGTTGCCGAACCGCTTTAAAGGCTTGGAGGTTTCGAGTTTGGAGCCGACTTCCTTGGCGAGGGCCGACAGGGTCTCGCCCTTCTCGGCGCGCTCGATCAGCTTGGCCGTCAGCTCGGCGGAAAGGCGCGTGGTCTCGTCCTGCTGCCAGACCTTTTTGACATCGTCCTTCACGTCGGCAAAGGGACGCTGCTTCTCCTCGGTGACGCCGAGGACGTCGATCCAGACATAGCCGCCGTCCTGAAGATCGATCGTCTCGATCTCGACGCCGGGCTTGCCCTCGAACGCGGCGCGCAGGACTTTGGCTTGATCCGGACCGTCGTAGCCCGGTGTGCCGTCGGGCTTGCGGCCGAGGCGGTCGATCTGGGTGTTGTCATAGGCCTTGAGCTTGACGGTTTCGGCGATCTCCAGCAGCGGCCGGCCGGCGGCGCGGCCGTCGTCGACGGCATCATGGAGCTTGCGGATCGTCTCGCTGGCGCGGGTCGATGCGAACTTGTCGCGGATCTCCTGGCGCATCTCGTCGAAGGTGCGCGTGCGGGCGGGCTCGATCTCGGTCGCCTGCAGCAGGACGGTCGAGAAACGCCCGGTCACGGGGGCCGAGACTTTGTCCTTCTCGAGCTTGAAGGCGGCGTCGGCGATGGCGGGGTCGAACATGTCGCCGCGGGTGATGAGGCCCAGATCGATATCCTTGTCGGTGGCGCCTGCGTCCTTGGCAGCGTCCAGGAAGCTCTTGCCTGATGCGATGGCCTTGGCGGCAACTTCGGCGGCCGCCGTGTCCTTGTAGGGGATCTGCAGGATGCGCCGCTTTTCCGGCAACTCGCTGCTAGCCTTGTCGGCTTCGTAGGCTTTGCGGATGTCGGCCTCGGGCACCTCGAGACCCTTGATCACGTCGGCTGCCGACAGCGCCAGAACCACGACGTGGCGGAATTCGGGGGTGACGAACACGCGACTCTGGGCGTCGTAGACTTCCTTGAGCTTGGCCTCGTCGGGCTCGGCCAGCTTGACATGGGCTGCGCCATCGACGTGGAAGAACTGGATCGTGCGCGTCTCTTCGCGCCACTGGTGCACGAGATTGGAGAGGGCGGTGGATACCGGCACATCCTGGAACATCGACTGTGTCAGCTGCTGGCGCAATTCCTCGCGGCGGCGCAGATTGAGGTAGCCGCGTTCGTTGTAGCCGACCTCGCGCAGGAAATTGTCGAACCCCGGGCGGTCGAACTTGCCGTCGGGGCCTTGCAGGCCCGGGTCCTTCTCGATCGCGGCGGCGACGGTCTTCTGCGACAGGGCGAGACCCAACTGCCGGACTTGCTGGTCGAGCGTGGCGCCGTTGACGAGGTCTTCCAGCACCGCCCGGTCGATACCGCGCAAGCGCGCTTCCTCGGCCGTGGGACGGCGGCCGAAGCGGCGGGCCAGATTGTTCATCACGGCGCCATAGGTCGACTGGTACTCCTCGACCGAGATCTCGCTCGAGCCGACGGTGGCGATCGAGCCGGAGCGAGCGCCGCCCGTGAACACGTCCGCCACCCCCCAGACCACGAAGGCGAGGATGAGGAGCAGGAGCAGCGGCTTCAGGACCCAACTGTTGGCGCCACGGCGCAATGCGTCGAGCATGGGTGGGGCAGTCCTTTCAGGTGACGTCTATCCGGTCGTGTGACTTGATGCGGGCCCGAAGGCTCGGCTGACCGCTTGTAGGGCGGCTCACGGTCGGATCGCAAGCGTCCTCGATGGCCGATGGCCGGGAGTGTGTGATTGGGGGGGCGATGACGGCGGGAATTGAAGTCTAGTCGCGGCACGCTTGCCTCGATTGCGCGCGCGCCGCTTCCCCCTCGAAGGGTAGGTCGACACGGCGCGGTTTTTCGCCATTCAGCGAAAAAGCGTCTGCCGTGTCGGGTGGGGGTGATTTGCTCCGCTGATGTTCGCGATAATTGCACAGTTGCACAATGGCCTTCCGGCCATGCGAGAGTTTCTTTCCTTGCTCGGAGCTACGGCCTCAAAGGCCGGATCGCCGCCGAGCAGCGCCTCTCGCGCACTCCCGGCAAGGGCCGACCCCTGCACCCGCGATTTTGGGTGAGTGTGGAAATTGGGGGAGCGCGGAGGAAGGAAAGATCGACTTCCCATACTGCAAATGCGCAGTTCGATGCCTAGGTGGCGAACGCGGCTGTGGATGATGATTGGTGAAGTCTCGAATCCGCTTCTCGAATCGATCACCCTGCCGACTGGCAAGGGTTTGGGCATGGCGGGTTCAGTCGACGGTTTCTACGCGGTCTATCTGTCAAGTGGCACCGGTTTCGGCGCCGCCATGTTCATCATTCGCGACGGTAAGATCGCAGGTGCTGATCCGCACGGCGTCGTACTCAACGGCTTGTGCAGTCGGCGCGGAGATACCTACAAGGCCAAGGTCAAGATCGAGATCGCGCCGGGAGCGGCGCTTTTGCAGGGTGGCGAAGCAGGACCCGAGGGCACCAAGTACGAGGTCAGCTTCACGTTCGATTACCCGCTCGACGGCCTGCCTTTCCGCAGAATCGAGACGCCGATGGGTCCGGTGAACGCGAAGTTTGTGAAGGTTCGGGGCATGGATGATTAGTTTTCTCTCGACTTGATTACCCCGTCATCACCTCGATGCCGCCACATCCGCTTGTTACGCGGTCTTCCGACGCCGGACGGGAGGCCGACATGCCACGCAACAAGGTGCAGTTCCAGAAGGGGCTGAGCTTCATCGAATTCTGTCAGCGTTACGGAACCGAGGAGCAGT
>CAMDMH010000282.1 GCA_945901835.1 Devosia equisanguinis
GCGCTGCTGGCGAATATTCGCATCCTGAAGCTCGGGCGGCGGCTCGCGGTATCCGAGGTGTACCTCTATTCGGAAGGCGCACCGGACATGGTCGCGCACGCGACGTCCACCTACGCGATTCCCCCGGAAGGCATGAAGCGGTAACATACTACCGTTTTGCGCTATTATTTTACCTTGCCGCTTATCTCGTTGATATATAGTTGTTTAAGACGTCGGGCTTGACCGCATGAAAAGCCCGTGTATACCCAGCCGATCCAACCCGCGCCGTTTTCAGCCCGGCGCCATTTCCAAGGATCTCGCAGACATGGGCACCTTCGTCGCCAAGCCCGGCGAGGTGGAGAAGAAATGGGTCGTGATCAACGCCGAAGGTCTCGTCGTCGGTCGACTCGCCTCCATCATCGCCTTACGCCTCAAGGGCAAGCATAAGCCGATCTACACCCCCCACGTCGATTGCGGTGACAACATCATCGTCGTCAACGCCGACAAGGTCGTGTTCACCGGCAAGAAGTTCACGGACAAGGAATACCACCGGCACACCGGCTATCCTGGCGGTCTCAAGACCCGGACGCCGCGGATGATCCTGGAAGGCCGCTTCCCCGAGCGCGTGGTCGAACTCGCCGTGGAGCGCATGCTCCGCCGCGGTCCGCTGCAGCGTCAACTGATGCGCAACCTCAAGATCTACAAGGGTGCCGAGCATCCGCATGCCGCCCAGAACCCGACGCAACTCGACGTCGGCACGATGAACCGCAAGAACGTGAGGGCCTGAGGCACATGGCCGAGGAAAACAAGTCACTGCAGGAACTGGGCTCGCTCACGGGTGCGCCCCCCGCTCCCCCGGCTCTGGCTGACGCCAAGCCGGTGCACGTGCAGAAGCTCGACAAATACGGTCGCGCGTATGCCACCGGCAAACGCAAGAACGCGGTCGCTCGCGTCTGGATCAAGCCGGGCCACGGCAAGATCATCGTGAACGACAAGGACTTCTCCGCCTACTTCGCGCGGCCGGTTCTGCAGATGCTGCTGAAGCAGCCGCTGTCGAGCGCCAGCCGTCTCGACCAGTACGACATTAACGCCACCGTCGCCGGCGGCGGTCTTTCCGGCCAAGCCGGCGCGGTTCGCCACGGCATCTCGAAGGCGCTGACCTACTTCGAGCCGGATCTGCGGGGCGTCCTGAAGAAGGGCGGCTTCCTGACCCGTGACAGCCGCGTCGTCGAGCGCAAGAAGTACGGCCGCATGAAGGCTCGCCGCAGCTTCCAGTTCTCGAAGCGCTGATCGGACAGGCAGCAGGTATCAGGAACTCTGGCAGCAGGTGGGGTATCTCCCTTCCTGCTGCTTTACTTTGGGGAGCCCCGATCACCAGCTGCCGAAGTCAGTGTTGCCTGAGTTCCTGCTGCCAGTTGCCCGTTGCCTTCACTGCGGTTCGATGCCGGCGATCTTGGCATGCGCGTGCCAAACGGCGATGTCGGCTTTCACGAACTCGGTGAACTCCGCCGTCGGCTGATACCAGAGCTCTGTGCCCATCGCGTTGATCTTCTTGGCGATCTCCGGGTCTTTCAAGATCTTTCCGGTCGCGTCAGAAAGCTGCTTGACGATATCGGCGGGCATACCCGCCGGCCCGATCAGGCTCGTCCAGGGGGCGACCTCGAAATCCTTGATGACAGTCTCGTGGAACGTCGGCGTGTCCGGCAGCATAGGGCTCCGCTCACGCATCACTGCCGCCAGCGGCACGATCTTGCCAGCCTGAATCTGGGGAATGCCGCCCAGGAAATCCGGAACCATGATCTGGATGTTGTTGGCGATGAGGTCGGTGAGCCCGGGCGGGTTGGACGTGTACGGCAGCCGCACGATATCGAGGCCCAACTTGCGCTTCACCGTCTCACAGGTGATGTGGCCGGTGGCATTACCATGGCCGCACGTGAGCTTGCCGGGGTTCGCTCTGGCGTAGGCGACGAACTCCTGCACCGTCTTGAACGGCTGCTGAGGGTTCGTGGCGAGAACCGAGGGATAGCGCCCGATGCGCGCGATCGGCGTGAAATCCTTGATCGGATCGTAGGGCACGTTCTTGTACAAGGCCTTCGACGCGGAATGAGTGGTATTGCCGCCCATCAGCAGCGTGTAGCCGTCGGGTGCTGCCTTCCACACGACGCCCGCGCCCAGCACACCACCCGCGCCGCCTCGGTTCTCGATGATGAACGGCTGGCCGAAGACGTCCTTGAGCTGATCGCCGATGAGGCGTCCCATGGCATCGGTCACGGTGCCCGCGCCGAACGGCACGACGAGCGTCACGCGCCGTGAGGGCCATTTGTCCTGAGCCTCGGCACAGGGAGCACCGATTGCCGCCGCCGTTGCCACGGCAAGTACGAGGCTCGCGCCATTTCTCCAACCGCGCGCCACATGCGAATTCCACATCGTGCTGTCTCCTCCGTGTCACCGGGGCTGCATCTGCGCGTGCCGCTCCCGTCCGATGGCACTCATCATGGTCCGGCAATGTGTCGCGGGCAAGTGCGTCTGGCGGTCGAGGCGTACCGAAGAGCCACACAAAGCCGGCGACGCGATCGGGGAGACGCTTTCTGGACCGGCATTCTAGTTCCGCTTTCTGGTCCAAGTCGGCTGAGATATGGTCCGCGTCGAAGTGGGGCGGGAATGCCCGGACACCACAAATCAGGGAGCAACGCCCGTAATGACGAAACCCTCCGGCCCGGCAGCACGAATTGCCGTCTGCGCGCTCGTGACGGCCTGCGCCGCAGGCATCGCCCCTGCAGACGCTCAGGACAAATACCCGTCCCGCTTCGTGAAAGTGATAACGACGACGGGCACCGGCACCGGGCCGGACGTCGTTCTGCGGATCGTGGCCGACCATCTTGGCCGCGAATGGGGCCAGCAGGTCATCGTCGAGAACAACTCGACCGGCGGCGGCTTGGTCGCGGCCCAACAGGCGACTTCAGCGACACCCGACGGCTACACGCTGCTCCAGGCATCCGCTTCTGCCTTCACGGTTCTGCCGATCCGCCAGGAGCGCGCGCCCACCAAAATCGGCGTCGACGTGAAGCCGATCGGCTACATGGGCGACCAGCCGCTCATCGTCGCAGCGTCGAAGGACCTGCCCGTCGGCTCCCTGAAGGAGTTGATCGACATCGCCAAGAAGGACCCCGACAAGGTGCTGTTCGTGGCGAACGCCAGCGGCACACTCCCTCATATGGCCGGGGAACTGCTCAAGCTGAGATCGGCAGCACCTTTCCGCTACGTGCCGATGCGCGGCGGAGCAGAAGGGCTCAACAACATCATGACCGGCTCCGTCAACATGATCATCGACGGCTACGCGGCGCTGGAAGGCACGATCAAGGGCGGTGCGATCAAGCCAGTCGCGGTGACGAGCACGAAGCGGCTGCCGAACTTCCCCGACGTTCCCGCCGTCGCAGAGACGCTGCCAGGCTACGTCGCGATCGGATGGGCGGCGCTCGTCGCCCCCATCGGCGTTCCCGACGCCATCGTCGACAAGATCAACACCGACATGAACAGGGTGATGATGAAGCCGGAGGTGCAGAAGCGCCTCGTCGAGATCGGCGCCTACATGGTCCCGATGTCACGCAAGGAGCTGGAAGGCTTCATCAAGAAAGAACAGGACCAGTGGCATCCCCTGGTCCGCGAAATCCTGTCGAAACCCGCGCCGGCACCGGTCGCCAAGTAATGTAGGCTGGGTCAAGCGTAGCGCGACCCAGCATTTAATGGTGCCGCGCTTGAAAAGCTGGGTCGCGGCCAGTGGCCTTGACCCAGCCTACGAGTCATAGATCAAGCCTTGAGCTTCAGCAGCTTGTCCGCCGTGCCGTGGCAGAACTTCGCCATGTCGGCCGGCGAGAAGTCGAGCTTCTTCAGGAACTCCGCGCCCTGCTCGTTGTGGGCGTAGGGATAGTCGACCGAGAACATCACGCGGTCGAGCCCGAACGTCTGCAGGCACGCCAGCAGCGGCGGCGTCGTGAACATGCCCGACGTCGTCAGCCACACCTGATCTAGGATCGTCTCGCTGATCTTGCGGCTGAGGTGCTTCGCATGGATCGTCGCCACGTCGTCGAGGCGCGCGAGCATCAGCGGCAGGCCCTCGCCCATGTGACCGATGATGACCTTGAGATTGCGATGCTTGTCGAAGGTGCCGTTGAACACCATGCGCAGCACATGGATCGCCGTCTCCGAATGCCAGCCCCAGCCGGCCGTGCTGATGCCGACGCCAGCGCTACCCGGAAGGCCCGAGTAGTACGCCTCGTAGACGCTGCGCGGCGGCATGTGCGGATGGATGTAGACGGGCACGTCGAGTTGCACGGCAGCCGCCAGGATGGCATCGAACTGCGGATCGTCGAGGAACTTACCGTCAATGGTACCGTTGACGATAGCGCCGCAGAAGCCGAGTTGCTTCACGCAGCGCTCGAGTTCCTTCGCCGAAACGTCCGGTGACCGCAGCGGCATGTGCGCGAAGCCCTGGTAGCGCGTCGGATGCTTCGACATCGCCTCTTTCAAGCCGTCGTTGACGCCCTTGGCGATGTCGATGCCGGTCTGGCCTTCCATCAGCTCGGCGCCGGGCCCCGAGACCGACAGCACCTGCACGTCGATGCCATTGTCGTCCATCGACTTCAGCCGCTTCTCGCCGAGGTCGGGCAGCAGCGTGAGCGGATTGTAGCCGGTGGCTCCTGTGACGCGGGCGACGAAGCCACGCTTGGTCTTCGCTTCGTCGGAGATCTTCGACACGGCCGAGGGAATAGTGAAATGCTCTTCGAGTGCGACGACGCGCATGCGCTTGTTCCTCTGGGATGGCTGGAGGCGATGAATGGAAAGCCCGGGCGGAGTTTCAGCGCAGCGCAGGGCGGGGGTCAAGCGCCGTCGCGGCCCCTACCCAAAGCCTCAACGCCGAACCTGAACACCGCGCAAGCCAGCAATCCTTGCCTCGTATGAGCGATCGAACCTTGAGTATGGTCCTTACTGAACTATATCTGCGAGGGTAGACCTATCTCCGGGGGCCGCCCTTCCGGCTGCGAGCGGCTGGAGTTGACGTCAGATGATCTCGGCTTCCGCCTTTCTCGTCGTCGTGCTGACAGTCGCCGGCCCCCCACCGAACGTCACCTGCCAGTCGGCGATCAAGGACCTGAGCGCGCACCTCCCCGAGCTTTCCACCACGGACGCCGAGTATAGATGGCGTGGCTTGCCCACCGCGTTCCAGTGCGATGCCCATGGCGCTGTGAAGTCCATCAGCCTGCGGTGGAAGGAAGGGCAGGGGTTGCTCAGCGACGCACGCGCCGCCATCGGAGCGCTCGGTTCCAGGATGACGGGCGACACGGCCACCGCGATCCGCGGTGCCTTCGACCGCTGCATCTCTGCGGCCGGCCGATCACTCGG
>CAMDMH010000283.1 GCA_945901835.1 Devosia equisanguinis
TCGTCGACAGGCTTGGTGGCATCGTGAAGCGCCTCGTCTGGACGGCTGGTGCCGACGATCATCCCACGCTCTGCCAGCACTGGAGATCGCGAGACGAGTTGATCCCGAAGCATTGTGGCGGTGGCATCGAGACGGCCACCCGCTGTTGCAAGGGGTTCACGGCCCCAGTGCAGCTCCAACGGCCCACCGGACATCCGGTGCGCTGCATCGTCCCGTCGTGCTGGATCCAGCGATGTGATCGAGCCGCCCATGAAGATCAGGCGTTCAGCGACACTCTCGACATTGCGCGCGTTGACCTCGCGCTCGATGCTCGTCTGGTACAGGTACTGTGCCAGCGCGACGATCGTGCCGAGCCCGAGCACCAGTACGATGATCGTGCGCCCGGCAATTGTGTCCCGCAGCCAGGTCATCGGTAGACGACCTCGGCGTCGAACATGTAGCCCACCCCGCGAATGGTCTTGATGAACCCTTCGCCTTCGTCGCTGGTGGCGATTTTGCGCCGCAGGCGACTGACCTGTACGTCGATGCTGCGGTCGAATGCCGAAGGCTCGCGATTGCGCGCCGCCTCGAGCAATTGCTCGCGCGACAGCACGCGCTGTGGTGCGTCGAGGAACGCGAGAAGCAGATCGTACTCGCCGCCGGAAAGATCGATGATGACGTCGGACGGATTGCGCAGCTCGCGCCGGGCGAGATCGAGCGTCCATTCGCCGAAGGTGATGAATCGCCGCCGCTCGGCCGAGCGCTGTGCGAGCATTTTCGATCTACGCAGCATCGCCTTGACGCGGGCGAGGAGCTCATGAGGGCTGAACGGTTTCGACATGTAGTCGTCGGCGCCCATCTCCAGGCCAACGATGCGGTCGGTCTCTTCGCCCCGCGCAGTCAGCATGAGGATGGGTACGGACGATGTCGCTCGTAGATCGCGGCAAATCTCCAGTCCGCTTTTGCCGGGCAACATCACGTCGAGAATGACGAGATCGAAATTGCCGGGCGACCGCAGACAGCGCTCGAGTTCGCGGCTGTCGGCGGCCGTCGCGACAGCGTAGCCGCCCTCACGAAGGAAGCTTGCAAGCAGGCTTCGCAACTCGCCGTCGTCGTCGCAGATCAGGATGTGCCCCTGGCGCGACTGCTCCGGTTCGTCTTCGTCTCCTACGCTGGCATCCTTTCGCGACATGGGATCGAACGCTGCTCTACTTTTTAGCCTGGGCGAGCCAGCGTTGCATGAATGCGATCTCCTTGTCCTGCGCACGAATGATGTCGCGCGCAAGCTGCTTCAGCTTGGGGTCCTTGCCGTATTGCAGAACGACCTTGGCCATCTCCACGGCGCCTTGGTGGTGAGGGATCATGCCCTTCACGAAGTCGACGTCGGCGTCGCCAGTATATGCGATCGCCATTCCGCGTGCATCTTGTCGTTGGCCGCCTGTCGTTGGCCGCCTTGAAGGCGTCGGTGGAGGAGCCACCTGCGGCTGCTGGAGCCGGAGTTGCGACTTTGTTGGCCGGCGCATGGCCCGCATGCTGGGCATTCGCACTGCCCGCAGATGTAATTCCGGTGAGGATGGCCGCGGTGATACCAAGTATAAGCTTCATGTTCACATATCCCTTATGGATGGTTTGCGATTACTGCAACGGTGTAAGACGCGCTTGGAAGCTGTCACCGCCGACGCCGGTTGTCTTCAGGATGATGCGCATCTCCTGTGCTGCCTCGAACGGGCCCGACCCCTTCATGGTATTGCCCCCGGAAGGGGAGAACGTCACAGCAAAGGTCTTGCCTCCAACAAGCACCTGGGCTTCGGCCTTTCCACCCGTCGTATCGACGGGCTTCTCTACCTTGTTGGTGACATAGAGCGTCAGGTCTCCGCCGGAAGCCACGACCTCCCAGTGCTGCTTGCCGCCACCGGCATCGATGAGATGCCCGCCGTGCGGTCCTTTCGTGAACTTTCCGTCGGTGTGCGCATGTGCAGTTCCTGCGAAGGCAAGGCCAAGGGCGATTAGAAGGTACTTGAGCATCGGAGCACTCCGTTCGTCGGCTGGTTGAGACTCAGTAGGCTTGAACCGCTTCACCACCCGCCTCACGTACCCGGGCGGCAGTGCGCAGCCGCTCTATCGATGCGTTCCCGTAGCGCAGGAACAAGACCGGCGTGAGGATGGTGTCGAGCAGGGTCGAGGAGATCAGGCCACCGAAGATCGTGATCGCGACGGGATGCAGGATCTCCTTGCCCGGTGCGTCGGCGCCGATCATCAGCGGCACCAGTGCGAACCCGGCCGAGAGCGCCGTCATCAGAACTGGCGTCAGGCGCTCGAGGCTTCCGCGCACGATCACGTCGCGGCCGAAGCGCTCGCCCTCGATCAGCACGAGATTGATGTAATGGCTGACCTTGAGGATGCCGTTGCGAGCGCTGATTCCAGCGAGCGTTATGAAGCCGATCATGGTTGCGACGGAAAGCGGTTGCCCCGCAATCCACAACGCGGCGACGCTACCGATCAACGCCAACGGCACGTTGCCCATGATGATCAAGGCGAGAGTCGCCGATTGATAGCGGCTGTAGAGAACGACGAAAATCGCCGCTAGCGACACCAGCGCGAGGAGGCCGATCAGCCGTGACGCCACCTCCTGCGCCTGGAACGTGCCTTCGAGCGTCGAGAAATAGCCATCGGGCAGTTTCGCCTCGGCGGCGATACCGCGGACGGCCGCAACGATCCGCGACATGTCGGTGCCATCCGAATTGGCGAACACGACGATGCGGCGGCGCGCGTTGTCCCGCTGTATCTGGTTCGGTCCGTCAGTTTCGACGACGGACGCGAACGTGGACAAGGGCACCCGGCCTGCCGGCGTCTCGATCGTCAATCGTGTCAGTCCCTCGGTCGTCCGGTCGGCGTCGCCGACACGCATCACCACGTCGTAGCGCCGGCTGCCATCGATCACTTGCGACACGACTTGGCCGTTGACCATCGACTCCAGCGCCGCCGTCACATGCGCGGGCGCCACACCGAGTTGTCCTGCCTTGTCGTAGTCGACGGCGATCTGCACCTGAGGGATGCGGACCTGCCGCTCCACCTGCAGGTCGACGATGCCGGGAATCGCCTCCATGCGCGTCCGCAACTGTTCCGCGACGCCCCGCAACGTATCGAGATCTTCGCCGAAGATCTTCAAGGCGATCTGCGCACGCACGCCGGAGAGCATGTGATCGAGTCGATGCGAGATCGGCTGTCCGACATTGATGTTCGCGGGAAGAATCGCGAGGCGCTCTCGTATGGCTGCTATGACCTCCTCGCGTCCGCGGCCCGAACGGCGCAGATCGACGTCGATCTCGCCGGAATGCACGCCTTCGGCGTGTTCGTCCAATTCCGCTCGTCCCGTGCGACGCCCGACGGACTTCGCTTCTGGAACTTGCAGGATGAGTTGTTCGGCGATCAGGCCGACGCGATGCGATTCTGCGAGCGAGATACCCGGTCTGAACAACATCGAAATGGTAAGCGTTCCCTCGTTGAAGGCGGGCAGGAACGAACGCGGCAACGAGAGGGCACCGATGACCGCGATCACTACCGCGAACACCGCCGCCGTGATGACGAACGGCTGCTGCCCGAACGCCCATCCGAGGATACGTCTGTTGCCGCTCTTGAGCATTGCGACCAGTCGGCTGTCGTGCTCCTCGGTCCCGCGCGCATTGCGGAGCAGGTAGTAGCAAAGGACCGGCGTCACCGTGATCGAGGTGACGAGGCTTGCCAGGATCGAAACGATGTAGGCAACGCCGAGCGGTGCGAACAGGCGCCCTTCGATACCCGACAGAGCGAACAACGGGACGAACACCAGCACGATGATCGCCGTCGCGTAGATGATGCCCGAGCGCACTTCCTGCGAGGCGTGTGCGATGACCGCCTGCGCAGGCTCGGGCACAGCTATTGCCGCGTTCTCCCGCAAGCGCCGGAACACGTTTTCCACATCGACCACGGCGTCGTCGACGAGCTCGCCGATGGCTATAGCGAGCCCGCCGAGCGTCATCGTGTTGATCGTGAGGCCGAAGAGCTGGAACACGATCACCGTGATCAGGATCGAAATCGGTATCGCCGTCAGCGAGATCGCGGTTGTGCGCCAGTTGAGGAGGAACATGAACAGAACGATGGCAACCACGATCAGCGCTTCGATCAGGACCGTTCGCACATTTTCGATCGAGGTCTTGATGAAGTCGGCCTGCCTGAACATCACCGCGGTCCTGATGTCCTTCGGCATCATACGCTCGAGATCGGCGAGGGCAGCTTCAACCTCTTGCGTCAGCTTCAGCGTATCGCCGGTCGGTTGCTTCTGGACGGCGAGGATCACCGCTGGCTTGCCCATGTAGCCCGCGTCGCCCCGCTTCACGCGGGCGCCATATTCGACGTCGGCGACTTGCGATAGGTGAACCGTGATGCCCTTGCGATGCGTCACGGGAAGTGCCCGCAAGTCTTCGATGCGGGTCGTGCGGCCGATGTTTCGGATCAGGTATTCGCGCGCGTGCTGATCGACGAAGCCGCCCGCCGAGTTCGTACCGAATTGGCGGAGGGCTGTTTCGACTTGCGCTCTCGTGATGTCGAGAGTTGTCATCTGTGCCAGATTGAGCGTGACGCGGTACTGCCGCACCTCGCCACCGATCGGGATCACCTGAGCCACACCGGGTATGGTCAGCAGCCTCGGCCGCAGCACCCAATCGGCTTGCTCACGCAATTCCATCGGGCTGGCTGTGGGGCTCGACAGAGCGACAAGCATGATCTCGCCCATGATCGACGTGACCGGCGCCATCTGAGGGACGACGCCACGCGGCAACTGCTCGCGCACGATGGTGAGGCGCTCGGTCACCTGCTGCCGGTTGAGGTAGATGTTGGTCCCCCAGTCGAACTCGACGTAGACGATCGAAAGGCCGACGCCCGACACCGACCGCACGCGGGTTACGCCGGGCATGCCGTTCATGGTCGTCTCGATCGGGAAGGAGACGAGGGTCTCGACCTCCTCCGGCGCCAGCCCTTCTGCCTCGGTCATCAGCGTGACAGTTGGGCGGTTGAGATCGGGAAATACGTCGACCGGAAGCTGGCGCATGCTGATTGCGCCGTAGACGACGAGGATCGCAGCCGTCGCCAGAACAAACAGCCGATTGCGCAAACTGCGGGTAACGAGAAAGTTGAACATGGTCGATCAACCCCTCAGCGCACCTGATTGAGCAGTGTCACGCCATCGGTGACGACGCGCTGATCGGCCTTCAGGCCTGCGGTGACGACGACCGTGCGGCCGTCGAGTGGTTCCACCTTCACGGTCTGCGGCTCGAAGCGCTCCGGCTCGGTCTTGATCCAGACGATCGGCAAACCCGTCTGTCCCCGCACGATGGCGGACGCCGGCAGTACGAAGCCCTCGAC
>CAMDMH010000284.1 GCA_945901835.1 Devosia equisanguinis
GGACTCATCGAGGGCATCAACAGCCTCGTCCAGGCCGCCAAGGCAAAGGCGCGCGGATACCGAAACCGCGAGACATTGAAGGTCGTCACCTACATGATCGCCGGCAAACTCGATCTCAGGCTACCCACTTGAAACGTCGGGGAGCCGTCAAAGGGGATCGCGCGGAGAACGTGGAGTATGTTTCAAGAGAGTTTGGGGTGTACAGGAGGACTTTGGTCTCGAAGAACGTCCCACTTTTGGGGCTGAGCATATCTTATGCTAGTAACTTGCGCGGATGACGACTGGAGAAATGGCGTGCAGGAACTCACGACCAACTGGTTGCTGGTGTTCGCGGCCTTGTTCCTCGGCTTCGTGCTGGGCCGCGTCACGGCGAGGAGCCCGATCGAGCGGGACCGTCCGCGCAAAGCCTCCGAGCCCGACCTGGGCCATCACGTGGCAGGCATCGAACCTGACACGGAGGCGGCCGTCTCCGCGCTACTGCGCGACGGCAAGAAGATCGACGCCATAAAGCGCGTCAGGGCCGACCTCGGCATCGGCCTGAAAGAGGCGAAGGATCTCGTCGACGCCTGGCCGAGCCAGGCGCGTTGATCCTGCCAGCTGACCGCGCCAATTTCGCTGCATATGAGACGAAGTGTCGTGCGGGCGGACGATCAGTCCCCATATCATTATATCTCGAGTGGCTCTAACGTCTGGCAGCAAAGCGTCATAATGGAATCCGCAGCGCATGCGGGAGGGGGAGCGAAGAGTTATGCGGGCAGACAGCGTAGCGTTGATGCACGAGTTCGCGGAGGCCTATGCCGTAAGGGATTTCGATCGTGCGCTCACGTGTTTCTCCGACGATGTGATCTACTCACTGCATGCCGACCGGGAGGTGGTGCCGTTCGCCGGCGTCACCATCGGCAAAGCCCAGGTTCGCAAGCGCTGGGAAATGATCGCTGCGATGTTCGACATGCCCCTCTATCGTCTGGAGCACGCGGCGCTCCACGGTGACGAGTTGCACGCGAGCATCGCCTACCGCTTCCGCCATATCGTGAGCGGCGAGGAGATCGAGGGCAACATGCGCGGCGTGCTGTGGGTGCGTGGCGGCTTGTTCGCGCGCATCAACGAATTTCACGATCGCGGCCGGGTCGAAGCGTTCTTCCGGTTGATCGCCAAGAGTGCGACGCAATAGCCGAGATCGGCGGTGGGCTTCCGAACCGCACGCCAGATCCTTGCAGCTCTTCACGCCGCCTTCTGCTTCAACCGCTCGCGCACCAGATCGAGGTGGTTGCGCAATTGATAGAACTGCTCGGCGAACTGGATCGGCACGGGCAGCCTGCCAACGGCGTCGTCGATGTTGTCGAGCTTGGTGTGCAGCGTTGCCGCGGCGTTCTGGGCCTCCGGTCCGGGCACGACCATGGCGACATCCTCCTCGACTTCCTTGAGCCGCGCGTACCAGTGCAGCAGCCGCTGCCGGAAGCGCCACTTGTAGAGCGCGGGGAGGATCTTCACGAGCGGGATCAGCACCGTCAGGAGCGGGACCAGGAACACGATCGCGCGTTCGACGAGGTTGGCGACCCAGTAAGGCAGGATCCGCTTCCAGAACGTCGGGCCGGACTTGTAATAGCGCAACGCGTCAGGATCCATGTCGAACTCAGGATCCGTCTGGGTCGGGAACTCGCCCGCCTTTGCAAACAAGCTCGCTTTGCCGTGCACTTCTTGCGCTGCTTCGGCGAGAAGCGCGATGATTGCGGGATGCAGCGTGTTCTGAACGACGAGTGCTGCCCTCGGGGCCACCAACGTGATGTCGTGGTCTGGAATGTTCTTGGCGAGATCGAACACGCCTTGCGGGATGGTGAGCTTGGCGAGATAGGGGAACACCTTCGTCATCGCTTCGGCTTGGACGAGGCTCATCAGTTTGATGTCTTTGTCGCGCACGAGGTTCTGGATCAGCGGCGCCTGTGGCGCGAGCGCCAGGAACACGACATCGAGATCGCCTTTCTTCAGGGCATCGACAGCGGCTTGTCCGGTCACCGGAACGAGAGTGGCGGAACCGGACGTGATCTGCCCCGCCTTCAGGATGTCGTTGACCAGCGCCCGCGTACCGCTGCCCTCTATTCCAACGGCTAGCCGCTTGCCGTTGAGGTCTGCGAGGCGTTCTATGCTCGGGCCCCTATAGAAGATCCACAGCGGTTCGTGGAACACGCGGCCGATCGACAGCAGTCCCGGCGCCACTTCGCTGTTGCCGATGCCGCCCTGCAGCAGCGCGATCGACACACCCGCTGCAGCGTTCTGCAGCCGCTCGAGGTTTTCTATGGAACCCGCCGACGTCCGCACGTCGAGCTTCACGTCGGAACGCGCCAGGACTTCCGCATACCGTTTCCCGAAGGCGTAGTAGCCGCCGGTTTCCGAGCCGGTGGAGATGGTGACCTCCTTGGGCGGTGGCGGCGGCATGAAGTGTCTCGCGAGGAAGAAGGCGGCGACCACCAGCAGCAAGGCAGGCCCGAGCGTCAGCAGCAGTTCGCGGCCCTGCGCGATCGATGGATTGGCGTGGAATGCCCGTTGCTTCTTGCCCACCTCCTTGAGCATCGGCTTCAGCATCGTGCGAGTTCCTCCGTCGTGATGCGCGCGTCGCCCTGCCTCGGCCTTGGAGCGCTCGAGACGGGATACCCAGCGACATCTACAGAAATCGACTCCGCAATACCAATACTGGTCGCGATCAGAACGACTTATCAACGGATTGCGCGCGCTGCCCGTAACCGGAAAGCAACGACGGCGGATCAATTATGCGGCCGTCGGAGGGGAATATCGCGTGAACGCCATTCAGGCTGCGTGGAATGTCGACCTGCGTCTGTCGCCCGCCATCGCGGGGGTGAGTGCGGGGGCCAGGGCGAAATTCGCAGTCGTCAGCGCCTCGACGACCCGCGCCGCCGGTCCGTTGCAAAGCTGCACGTCGCCGAGCCGCGTCGCCAGCCCCGCAGCGTCTGCGATTGCGACCGCTTCGCCGGTAATGATCTCGATTCGCTGCAGTTCGAGCCGCAGCATCGCTCGTGCCTCCAGCGGTAGTGGCCGGTACTGCGAGACCAAGCCGCCTTGGGCTGCCGCCGCCAGCGAAGCTCGGCCCCTGCGCAATTGCTCCGAGCTGAACGCGCCCGCGCTCCCCCCCGAGGTGGCGAATGGGTCGCCGAGATTGAACAGCGGCCGCGCCTCGTTCAGTGCTTCTTCGCGCGACGGCCCGGCATACCCCGAAGCCGCCAGTGCCGCACTCGCCGTGGTTTTCTCGATCAGGTCCTGCCACGCTTCTATCGGCCAGGCGTCGATCGGCGACGTCTGGCTTTCGGTTTCGCCCGATGACCGATGCGCGGTGACCGCAGCTTCGATGTCCAGCAGGATGTCGATCTCGGACTGAGTTATCGCGCGTGGTCCCTCGTTGCCATAGGCGAACAGCAGCGCGCGGATCTGTTCGACTTCAGCCAGCGTGATCGCGCCTGCGCCGATGCCGGAAGCGGCCCGCAACGGCCCTTCGCCGGTCACCACCGCATCGCGGATCTGGCCGAGCGCGAACACCATCAGGCTTTCGGGAATCCAACGCGCCTTGTCGATCACGTTGAGGATCAGATCGTGTTCCGTCTTCGAGCGGATGCGTCCCGCGCTCGTGACGCGCGCAATGAGCCAGCCCGCATGCGAGGCCGTCACGTATCCGGACGGTTCGAGTTCCCGCACGACGTAGTCGGTCAGCGTCTCGATGACAAAGTCAGCCCAGCTCGGGTCCTTGACGCGCGCCAGATTGTGGGCGCGAAACAGCGCCTCGATATCGCCGGCGCCGAGCTGAGGCTCGAGTGCGAATGCACGGCGTAGCGTGGCGACGTCGGAATCGCGAATGCTGCCGCGTTGGCAGATCGCATCGATCGCCATAAGTCGGAGCGTGGTCATGGCATTCCTCGCGCTGAACTGAGGATGCCGTCGCTAGGCAGTGTCGGCTAACAACTTCCTAATATTGAGCGGTGTGCCACAGTGGCGCTGCCGGCCGTGGCGGATCTGCATCACCCGGCGGCATGTCCGCCTGGGACTTCGATGCGACCTCCGTGGTGTGATAGGGATGCTTCGACACTACGCGAGGGATCGCCACGCATGAGCTATCGGCTGCTATCGTATCGCACGGGCAATGGCTCATCCCGCACGGGTCTCCTCAAGGGGGATGACGTGCATGACGTGGCGACGGTCACGGGCGTCGCGTCGCACGCGAGCCTCGGCAGCGTGCTTCTGGACTGGGCCAAGTTGGAACCGCAACTGGCGCGGCAGGCGGCAAGCCTATCCGCCAGTTCGCGCGTGGGAGCCCTGGCCGAGGTCTCCCTTGCCGCGCCGGTCGCAGAAGGAGCTGCGATCTTCTGCGCGGCCGCCAACTTCAAGGACCACATGATGGCGATGGCCGCCAAGCTCGGCATTCCGCCCGAGCCCGACCCGCGTCAACTCGACGTCAAGCCGTACCACTTTCTAAAACCGACACGGCAGACCATCGCCGATCCCGGCGCCGTCGTCGGGCTGCCCAGGTACGCGTCGTGCATCGATTGGGAGGTCGAGCTCGTTGCCGTCATCGGCAAGCCCGCCCACGAGGTTTCCGTCGAAACGGCGCTCGGCTACGTCGCCGGGTACACCGTCGGTAACGACATCTCCGTGCGCGACCGGCCGTTCATGAAGCGCCCGAATGTGCCCGACGGCTCGCTGTTCAAGACCGACTTCCTCGGCATGAAGGGCTTCGACAGAAGCTGTCCCATCGGTCCTTGGATCGTGCCCGCCGGTGAAGTCCCCGATCCGCAGCGTCTTCACATGAAGCTGTGGGTCGATGACCAGCTGAAGCAGAACTCGTCGACGGCCCAGATGATCTTTTCCGTCGCCGAACAGATCTCGCATCTGTCCACCTACGCCACACTGCTGCCGGGCGATCTCGTGCTCACCGGCACGCCAGCGGGCACGGGTGCCGAAAGCGATACCTTCTTGAAGTCCGGCCAGACAATGCGCGCCTGGATCGAACACATCGGCGAGCTGCGAACCTCCGTCGCATGAAGTCGGACAGACGATTGATACAGGCATGCTAGAAATATCGACCGATATGACACAACCAGCCTCGAACCCAGTCTCGAACCCCGCTTGGCGGGCGGCATTCGACGCCGCCCAGGCGAGCCGCACGGCCAACGTCGTATGCATGAAGTGGGGCACGCGCTATGGCCCCGAGTGGGTCAACCGCCTCTACGGCATGGTCACCCGCAATACGACATGGAAGATCCGCTTCGTCTGCTTCACCGACGACAGTACGGGCATCCGCCCCGAGGTCGAGTGCCAGCCGCTACCCGAGGTCCGTTTCGATGCCGGCCGCATCGGAAAATACTGGCCCAA